>CBILOJ010000007.1:0-20885 GCA_966238525.1 uncultured Methylophilaceae bacterium
TGCTTCAAGTCGCCGTTGACGTAGACTTCTTCGATATCCTGCAGGCCGGCCAGCAATCGGTCGCGCAGGCGGCGGACACGGGCATTTTCCAGTTCCATTTCCTCGCGTGCGAGGCGGAAGGCTTCGCCCATGCCGACGATCTGATGGGTGGCCAGCGTACCGGAGCGGAAACCGCGTTCCTGACCGCCGCCATGGATTTGCGCCTCGAGACGGATACGCGGCTTGCGGCGCACGTAGAGCGCGCCTATGCCCTTGGGGCCGTAGGTCTTGTGTGCCGAAAAGCTCATGAGGTCGACCGGCAGTTTTTCGAGATCGATCGCCACCTTGCCCGTCGCCTGCGCCGCATCGACGTGGAAAATGATGCCGTGTTCGCGGCAAATATTGCCGATAGCTTCGATGTCCTGAATCACGCCGATCTCGTTATTAACCAGCATGACCGAGGCCAGCACGGTATCGGGCCGGATGGCAGCCTTGAACTTTTCGATATCGACCAAGCCGTTGGGCTCGGGCGCGAGGAAGGTCGCCTCGAAGCCCTGGCGTTCGAGCTCGCGCACGGGGTCGATGACCGCCTTGTGCTCGGTCTGCACCGTGATGATGTGCTTGCCCTTGCCGCTGTAGAAATTGGCCGCACCCTTGATGGCGAGGTTGTTCGATTCGGTCGCACCCGAGGTCCAGACGATCTCGCGCGGATCCGCGTTGACCAGCTTGGCCACTTCCGCCCGCGCATTCTCGACGGCTTTTTCCGCTGTCCAGCCGAATGCATGGCTGCGTGAAGCCGGATTGCCGAAATGCTCGGTCAGATAAGGAATCATCTTTTCCGCCACGCGCGGATCTATCGGCGTCGTGGCCGAGTAGTCCAGGTAAATCGGGGTATGCACTGTCATGTCTACTTCCTTGGCAAAAAATAATGCTGCGATTCATAATTGTCTCTATACGGCGATGGCCGCCATCTGCTTCAGCCGCGCCAGTTCGTCCTGCAGCGTCAACAGAAACGCTTCTACCTGCACGGCAGTGTTGCTGCCGGCCAGGCTGATACGGACGGCGCCACGGGCGAGATCGGGCGCTACGCCCATTGCCAGCAATACATGGCTGGGCTCGGTACTGTCGCTCGAGCAGGCCGAGCCGCTGGCGACGGCAAATCCCTTGCGGTCGAGCGCCATGACCAGAGTTTCGCCTTCCACGCCGGGAAAGGCGAAGAAGCTGGTGTTGGGCAGGCGGCTTTCGCCCTGACCGAAAATAACGGCATCTAGCGTCCGCAAGCCGCGTTCCAGCTGATCGCGCAACGCACGCACGGTTTGGCTGCCTTGCGTCAGTTCGCGGTTCGCCAGCTCGCAAGCGGCGCCAAAACCGACAATGGCCGCCACGTTTTCCGTCCCGCTGCGCAGGCCTTTTTCCTGACCGCCGCCATGAATCAGCGGCTGCAGATCCACGCGTTTGTCGAGCACCAATGCGCCCGCGCCTTGTGGGCCATTGATCTTGTGCGACGACAGGCTCAGGGCATGCACGCCGAGCGCTGCGAAGTCGAGCGGCAGTTTGCCCAGTGCCTGTACCGCGTCGGTATGCATATAAGCACCGTGACGCTTTGCCTCTTCGGCAATGGCGGCAATGTCCTGAATCACGCCGGTTTCATTGTTGGCCAGCATGACCGACACCAGCGCAGTCGGCGTCTGCAGCAGTTCGCGCAGATGCGTCATGCGTACCTTGCCGTTGCCATCGACACCAATGACCGCTGCTTTCCTGCCGCGCAAACGCATCGCTTGTGCCGGTCGCGCCACGGCCGGATGTTCAATCGCACTGTAGACCATCTGCTCGGCATCGTCGCGCGTGGCCGCCATGCCGCTGATGGCGAGATTATCGGCTTCGGTGCCGCTGCCCGTGAACACGATTTGCGACGGGTGGGCATTCACAGCGGCTGCCACCTGTTCCCGGGCCTGATCGATGGCGGTGCGGGCGCTGCGACCATATATATGGCGGCTGGTGGCATTGCCCGGCTGTTCGGCCAGATAGGGCAGCATAGCCTCGAGTACGCGGCGGTCAAGCGCCGTGGTGCCGTTGTTATCGAAATAGACGGAAGTTCTCATGGCGACTCAGGCAGCGACAACCTGCTTCCGGCTAGGGCAGTCACGCTTGCTGAACAGGATTTGCTTGCCGTCACGTTGCGAGGCCACAAGATCGGCAAGCGAGACGCCGGACAGGAACTCGAGAATCTTGTCGTTGAGGCTGGCCCAGAGGTCGTGCGTCATGCAGCGCCGCTCCTCGCGGCAGTTTTCCTTGCCGCCGCACTGCGTGGCGTCGATCTGCTCGTCCACGGCGGTAATGATGTCGGAGACGGAAATTTCGGACTGCTGCTTGGCTATGCGATAACCGCCGCCAGGTCCGCGCACGCTCTTGACCAGGCCATTGCGGCGCAAGCGGCTGAACAGCTGTTCCAGGTAGGAAAGCGAAATATCCTGGCGCTCGCTGATGCCGGCCAGAGTCACCGGCTTGTCGATCTCGTGCAGCGCGAGGTCAAGCATTGCGGTGACGGCAAATCTGCCTTTGGTGGTTAAACGCATTGCAGCTTCCTAAAGTGTTTGAAGGCGGGTCTGGCTTCAACTTCGATGCCGGTTTCCGCCTTTACGTCAGGCCGAAACTTTATAATACCCTAACACTTTAGTCAACTATTTTGTTGAGATAGTTCACGTCGAAAGCCTTGCCAACTTCGGCATCGGTAGCGACGTCGACACCGAGCTTGGCGAGCTGCTGCATGACCTCCTGCAACTGCTGATCCTGCTTGGCGGCGTGGTCGAGCAAGGCGTGGATGGCCTTGGTCATGGGATCGTCGGCATTGTCGCTGACAGCATAGGCGGAAAAGCCTATTTTTTCAGCCATCTGATCGCGCTGCTTGATCTTTTCCTGATCAAGGATGCGCGCGGGAATGCCGACGGCGGTGGCATCGGCCGGCACGTCCTTGACGACGACGGCATTGGAGCCGATCTTGGCATTTTCGCCAACCGTGATCGGGCCCAGCACCTTGGCGCCGGCGCCAATGACCACGCCCTTTTCCAGGGTAGGGTGGCGCTTGCCCTTGTTCCACGACGTGCCGCCGAGCGTGACGCCGTGATAGAGCGTGCAATCGTCGCCGATGATGGCGGTTTCGCCGATGACTACGCCCATGCCGTGATCGATGAAGACGCGGCGGCCGATGACGGCGCCGGGATGGATTTCGATGCCGGTCAGCCAGCGCGCGATGTGTGAACTCAGGCGCGCCAGCCAGTAAAAACGCTGGCGCCAGATCCAGTGCGACAGGCGATGTGCGAGCAGAGCGTGCACGCCGGGATAGGTGGTGAGGATTTCCCAACGCGTACGCGCAGCCGGATCGCGGTCGAAAACGACCGAAATGTCTTCCTTGATCTGATCAAACATGGGTGCTTAGATACCTTCCGGCGGCCGCGGGTTCTGCGTCAGCTTTAATATACCACGCAGGATATTGACTTCTTCCTTTTCCAACCGCGCCCGCGCATAGATGCGTCGCACGCGCTGCATCAGGCGCCCGGGCTCGACCGGATTCAAAAAGCCGATGCCGATCAATGTTTCTTCAAGATGGCGATAGAGCCGCTCCGTGTCTTCGCTGCTAGCGAGTGGGGCAGGTACGGATTCTGGCAATCGGGCGCCGTCCGGCGAAGCCTGGCGCAGCTCGTAACTCACAACCTGCACCGCAGCGGCGAGATTAAGCGAGGAGAACTCGGGGTTGGTCGGAATCATCGCCAGCAACTGGCACAGGTCGAGTTCATCGTTACTCAGGCCGCTCATTTCGGTGCCGAACACCAAGGCCACGGTTTGCCGTGCCGCCGCAATTCTGGCCGCTTCGGCCGCGGCTGCGCGTGCCGTCACCAGCTCATGCGACAGCTCGCGCCGCCGCGCACTGAGGCCGATGGCGAAGGCGCAGCCGGTTAATGCCTCGGCCAAAGTTGCGCAGACGACGGCGCTGTCGAGCAGATCGCTCGCGCCCGTAGCCATGGCAGTAGCGTCGGCATGCGGAAATTTTTTGGGCTGCACGAGGTAGAGCTGGCTCAGCCCCATGGTTTTCATCGCACGGGCGGCTGCGCCAATGTTGCCGGGATGGCTGGTCTGGCACAGCACAATGCGGTATTGCGTGAGAAGATCGGGTTTGGAAGTCATGACGTTAGGCATTAAAATGCTATTTTACCAGCTCCCGCCGGACAGCCAGTCAAAAAGGTCCCGTGACGAGCGATCTCATGCTCTTTAACGCCGAATCCAGCCAGACAACGGAACCCACTTATGCATCCAACGCTTTCCAATGCGGTCAAGGCCGCCCGCCGCGCCGGTGGCATCATCATGCGCGCCTCCAACGATGTCGGCGCGCTCAAGATACACACCAAGAATTACAACGACTTTGTCACGGAAGTGGACCGCTCGGCCGAACAGGCCATTATCGAAACCCTGCGCGATGCTTATCCGACGCATGGTTTTCTCGGCGAGGAAAGCGGTATGGATAATGCCGACGCCGAGAATGTGTGGATCATCGATCCGCTCGACGGCACCACCAATTTCCTGCACGGCCTGCCGCAGTATTGCGTTTCGATCGCGCTCATGCAGCAGGGCCAGCTGACCCAGGCTGTGGTTTACGATCCCAATCGTAACGATCTGTTCACCGCGACCAAGGGCCGCGGCGCCTTCCTCAACGACAAGCGTCTGCGCGTGACCAATCGCACCAAGCTGCAGGATTCCATCATCGGCACAGGCTTTCCGTTCCGTGATTTCGGCCATCTCGACACTTATCTTGCCATGTTCAAGGACATGATCCGCAAGACCGCCGGTTTGCGCCGTCCGGGATCGGCCGCGCTCGACCTGGCTTATGTCGCCGCCGGCTGGTACGACGGCTTCTGGGAAATCGGTCTGTCGAAGTGGGATATTGCCGCCGGTGCGCTGCTGGTAAAGGAAGCAGGCGGTATCGTTGGCGATCTTGAGGGCAATGAAAGCTGGTTCGAAACCGGCAACATTGCCGCCGGCAATCCCAAGGTGTTCGGTCAGATGTTGCAGGTGCTGGCGCCGCACCTGACGGATAACCTGCGCACTACGCCACGCGCCTGATCCGGCAAAAGCGCTGATGGACGCCGTGAGCGGAGACGCGTTGCAGCAGCATACGCCGATGATGCGCCAGTATCTGGGTATCAAGGCGCAGTATCCCGACATGCTGCTGTTCTATCGTATGGGCGACTTCTACGAGCTGTTCCACGACGACGCCGAAAAGGCTGCGCGCCTGCTCGGCATCACGCTGACGCGGCGTGGCGCTTCCAACGGCGAGCCGATCAAGATGGCTGGTGTGCCGTATCACGCCGCCGAGCAATATCTGGCCAAGCTCGCCAAGCTGGGCGAAACGGTCGCCATTTGCGAGCAGATCGGCGACCCGAAAAACAGTAAAGGTCCGGTGCAGCGCGAAGTCACGCGCATCCTGACGCCCGGTACGCTGACCGACAGCGCATTGCTCGACGACAATCGCGATGCCCTGCTGCTGGCCGTCTGCGCTGGCGATGGTATCGTCGGCATGGCGCGCATCAATCTTGCTTCGGGTCATTTCGTGCTCAATGAAGTAGCGCCGGGACTGCTGGCGCAGGAGTTGGAGCGCATTGCGCCGGCGGAAATCCTGTTTGCCGACGATTTCCAGCATGCCGCGCTCGAAGCTGCCAGATGTCCCAAGCGGCGTTTGGCGCCATGGCAATTTGATCTGGACTCGGCGCAGCAAAGTCTGGCCAAACAATTCAATACCTACGATCTTGCCGGCTACGGTTGCGCCGACATGCCTGCTGCACTGGCGGCGGCCGGCGCCTTGCTCGATTACATCAAGCATACGCAACGCTCGGCTTTGCCCCACGTCAACGGCCTCAGTGTCGAACTGTCGAATACTTTCGTGCAGCTGGATGCCGCTACGCGCCGCAATCTTGAAATCGACCAGACCATACGCGGCGAAGCCTCGCCTACGCTGTATTCGCTGCTCAATACCACTCAAACCGCCATGGGCGCACGTCTGCTGCGTCACTGGCTGCATCACCCGTTGCGCGACCATAGCGCCATCGCCGCGCGGCATGAAGCGGTGACTGCGCTCATGGCGGGTGGCCGCTACGCCAGCTTGCGCCAGGCTTTACGCGCGATATCCGACATCGAGCGCATCACGGCGCGCATCGCCTTGCGCAGCGCCCGACCGCGCGACTTGTCCAGCCTGTGTGCAAGTTTGCGCCAGTTGCCCGAGTTGCAGTCGATGCTAGCAGATGTGAGTGGCGCGGAATTGCTTGTAGAGATCAGGGAATGCTTGCAGCCACCGCCAGCCGTGACGGAACTGCTGCAGGCTGCCATCCAGGCCGAACCTGCGGCCGTGCTGCGCGAAGGCGGCGTCATTGCCGATGGCTTCGATGCCGAGCTCGACGAACTGCGGGGCATACAAGCCAACTGCGGCGAATATCTGCTGCAGTACGAAGCCCGGGAAAGGGAGCGTACCGGTCTCGCGAATCTCAAGGTCGAATACAACAGCGTGCATGGCTTCTACATTGAGCTCAGCCGTGCCCAGGCCGAGAACGCGCCGCCGGAGTACAAGCGCCGGCAGACGCTGAAGAACGCCGAACGCTATATCACGCCTGAGCTCAAGACCTTCGAAGACAAGGTGTTGTCGGCCAACGATCGTGCACTGGCGCGCGAGAAAGTCTTATACGAAAGCGTGCTCGACGCTCTGGCACAGCATATCGTCGCGCTGCAGGGCAATGGCCAAGGCGTGGCCAGGCTCGATGTGCTCGCGGCATTCGCCGAGCGCGCCGAAGCGCTGAACTACGTACGGCCTGAATTCGTGCGCGAAGCCGGTATCAGCATACGCGGCGGCCGTCATCCCGTGGTCGAGCAGCTGGCGCAGCCGTTCATCGCCAACGATGTCGAACTGTCGCCGTATCGTCAGCTATTGCTGATCACCGGACCCAATATGGGCGGCAAATCGACTTATATGCGGCAGACGGCACTGATCGTCCTGCTCGCGCATTGCGGCGCCTTCGTGCCGGCAAGTGCTGCGCGGATGGGAATGATTGATCGCATCTTTACGCGTATCGGCGCTTCCGATGATCTGGCGGGCGGCCGATCTACCTTCATGGTCGAGATGACCGAGACCGCCAATATCTTGCATAACGCTACCGAACACAGCCTGGTACTGCTCGACGAGATCGGCCGCGGCACCTCGACTTTCGACGGCCTGGCATTGGCCTGGGCTTGCGCCAGGCGCTTGATCGAGAAAAACCGCAGCTATACGCTATTCGCCACGCATTATTTCGAGCTGACGCGGCTGAGCGAAGAGTTCAGGCAGGTCTGTAACGTGCATCTCGATGCCGTCGAGCACGGCAGCGGCATTGTGTTCCTGCACAGTGTGGAGGAGGGGCCGGCCTCGCAGAGCTACGGCCTGCAGGTGGCGCAGCTGGCGGGGATACCTAAGTCGGTGGTGGGCATGGCCAAGCGCAAGCTGACGCAGCTGGAGCAGCAGAATCTGGCACACGGCCCGCAGGCCGATATGTTCGTATCCGAACAGACTGAACCTGAGCCGGCGATGCATGCTGCGGTGACTGAGCTGGAAGGGCTGGAGCCCGACGAGCTCACGCCCAAACAGGCGCTGGAAGTGCTTTACAAGCTGAAGGATATGGTCAAGTAAACGTTTTCCCGGCAAGGATTCCCAAGTTGAATACAAACACATATTCTTCCCTTCGCACCATCCTGGCGGTATGTCGCTAGTCGCAGCGGACGTTTCCAGTAACACGCGCATTGCCGCCATGGCGCGTATTGCACCATTTGCGGTATACATCTTATTTCTGGCTTTAACCGATCCCCTGAGCCGCTGGTTTATCCACCTCGGACTCGACGAGCGCTGGCTGTACGTCATGCGTGTCGGCTTCGTGTTAGCTTTGCTGCTACTGTTCGCGCGATGCTATCACGAGCTCAGATGGTCCATTGCTCGGCCCGATCTGCGCTCGTGGTTGATCTCGATTGCCGTCGGTGCCGCCGTATTCGCCATCTGGATCATGCCATGGCCGCAATGGGCACAGAGCGCCGCTGGTGCCGGTTTCAGTCCGCTACGTGACAGTGGCGACATTGATCCCGTCCTGGCACTGTCGCGTTTGATTGGTGCCGCACTCATCGTTCCCGTTATGGAAGAATTGTTCTGGCGCTCATTTCTTTTGCGCTGGATCCGGCAGCAGGATTTTCTCAGCGTCGACCCGGCGCGCGTCGGCTGGTTGGCGTTTGTTGTCGTGACAGTGCTGTTTGGTCTCGAGCACAGCCTGTGGCTGGCAGGCATGATTGCCGGCGCTGCTTACAGCGCGCTGTACATGGCACGCCGCAATCTGTGGGCTCCTATCGTTGCCCATGGCGTGACCAACGGGTTGCTGGGCCTATGGGTATTGGCCACGGGAAACTGGCACTACTGGTAAAGAAAACTCAAGAATATCAAAGGGAAAAAATAAAAAAGGCACCGCAAGGTGCCTTTTTGTTATCCGCGGAAATCCACTATTAATGGTGGTGGCCGCCTTCGCCATGCACGTGTTCGTGGGTGATTTCTTCCTGACTGGCGGAGCGCACACCGGTGACTGTGCACTTGAACAACAGACGTTCACCGGCCCAGGGATGATTGCCGTCGACCACCACCTTGTCATCGCCGATATCGGTGATGGTATAGAGGATGACCTCACCGCTTTCGTCCTCGCCTTCGAACTGCATGCCGACCTTGAGATCCTTGCTCGGAAAAGCGGAAGCGGGCTCGATCTGCACCAGCTCTTCGTCGTAGTCGCCGAAGGCGTCGGCCGGCTCAAGCGTGATCTCGATGCTGTCACCCACGGATTTGCCGTGCAGTTCTTCTTCCACGCGCGGGAAGATGTTGTCGTAGCCGCCGTGCAGATAGCTGACGGGATCGCTGCTCGATTCGAGGACTGCACCGTCGCTGTTGCGCAGTTCGTAGGTCATGCTGACGACGCTATTCATGGTGATTTGCATGTTGGTTCCAATCTATTTAAGCGATTTGCTTGACGATGTTGAGTATCTCGGCCGCATGGCCTTTGGCGGTAACGCCGTACTGCACGTGGCGCAATATGCCTTCACGGTCGACGACGAAAGTCGAGCGCATGATGCCCATGCGGCGCACGCCATCCTTTTCCTTTTCCTGCCACACGCCGTATTTTTCGCAGATTTTGCCGTCGACGTCAGCCAGCAGGTCGACCGCCAGTCCATGTTTGTCGCGGAAGGCGGCATGGCTGATGCAGTCGTCCTTGCTGATGCCGATGACGCTTGCATTCAGCTTGACGAATTCGTCCTCGAGGTCGCTGAATTCGATCGCTTCCACCGTACAGCCGGGCGTGTCGTCCTTGGGGTAGAAATAGACCACGACCACGCGTCCGCGCAGCTTGGAAAGCTTGCGCATTTCCATATCGGCATCGGGCAGGGAAAAATCGGGAGCTGTGGTACCGGGCTGCAGCATGGCGTTCTTGCGGGTTGTCAGGTTAGGCGAATTCTAACCCATTTATAACGGGCCTTTGCAATGCGCTATCATACCCAGATGAAAAATAATGTTGTTGCATCGCGGCCTCAAACCTTGCTTGGCGGCATGGATGCCAGCCGTTTTCTCGCGGAATACTGGCAGAAAAAGCCGTTGCTGATTCGTGGCGCATTGCCGGGATTCGATGGCTTGCTGAGTCCCGAGGAACTCGCTGGCCTGGCATGTGAAGACGGCGTCGAGTCCAGACTCGTGCTACAGCAGAAAACGGCATGGCGCTTGGAGCAGGGGCCGTTCGACGAAGACAGCTTTCTGCATTTGCCGCCTACGGGCTGGACGCTGCTGGTGCAGAACGTCAACCACTATCTGCCCGAAGCGGCGGAACTGCTGCAGCAGTTCGATTTCATCCCGCATGCGCGCCTCGACGACCTCATGGTGAGCTATGCGCCCGAGGGCGGCGGCGTCGGCCCGCATTTCGACTCCTATGACGTGTTTTTGCTGCAGGGGCAGGGCAAGCGCCTGTGGCGTATCAGCGAGCAGGAGGATCTGACCTTGGTTGAAGATGCGCCGCTACGCATCCTCAAGCATTTCGATACCGAACAGGAATGGCTGCTGGAGCCTGGCGATATGCTTTATCTGCCGCCGCACGTAGCGCATTGGGGCGTTGCCGTGGGTAATGCCATGACTTATTCCATCGGCTTCCGGGCGCCGGCAGCACAGGAGCTCGCTACCCAATTTCTGGGGTATCTGCAGGAGCGCATTCGTTTGCCCGGCATGTATACGGATGCCAAGCTCGAATTGCAGACGCACCCGGCCGAGATCGGCTCGGCCATGATCGAGCAGGTCGCGCGCATGCTGCAGGACATACGTTGGCAAGCGCACGATGTCGCGCGCTTTCTCGGCAGCTATCTTTCCGAGCCCAAGCCTCATGTTGTCTTCGATCCGCCGCGCGCGCTGAGCCGAACCGTTTTTCACCAGCGTTTGCAACAGCGCGGCATCGGCCTGGCCTTGCAAAGCCAGATGCTGTTCCGGGACGAATCTTGCTATCTTAACGGCGAAGAAACCGTGATGCCGGAATCTTGCCGGACGATGCTATGCCAGCTCGCAGACCTGCGGCACCTGCCGGCCGGAGAGTATGCCGACGATGCGCTGGTGGCACTGCTGCATCAATGGTATTTGGCCGGATACTGCCTTTTTGGCGCGGATTGATAGCATGGAGCCGCAAGCCGTAGCGCTGGCACAGAACGAAATTCTCTTCGGCGAACGCAACTATGAGCAGGCGCTGGATTTCGTCATCAGCCGGGCTGAGCGCGAGCTGCTGATTTTCGACCAGGATTTCACCAAAGGCGCCTACAGCAGCACGGCGCGCTATGATTTGCTGCGTGATTTTCTGGCGAGAGATAGCCGTAATCATCTGGTTGTCGTACTGCAAGATACTGATTATTTCGTTACGCGCTGCCCCCGGCTGTACGGCTTGCTCGCCAGCTTTGGCCATGCGATGTCCATCCATGAAGCCGGCGGCGAGGCGAAAGCTGCGCGCGATTGTTTTGTGATCGCCGACCGCAAGCATTATCTGCGGCGCATCCATATTGATCACGCGCGTTTCAGGTATGTCCTCGATGATGGCGCGACTGCGAGTCAGCTCCATGCGCGTTTTGATGAATTGCTGCAAGCGACAGGTGAGCAAATCACTGCGACCCGGCTCGGATTATAGACGCCAAGCGCGTGCTGAACACCATGGAAATATCGGGCCGGACTCAACGCCGACAGCAGCGATTCTTGCGTCTGATGCCTGGGCAAAACCGAAGCTGTATAAGGGTTTTTGCAGTTACGGTTTACTTTGAAGAAAATTTCCTAAAAAGTTCCCTAAGTTAATAGAATAAAGTGGTTTTTTTTTTAGGAGCTGGTAGAATTTTTCGCACCGGATGGCTCTGTATTTAGCCGCCGTAACAGCTTAATTGTTAAATTTCTCTTTGAAGGATAAAAAATGATTCGCTCCGCTCTGTTGGCCGCTCTGCTCGCACTTGCTCTGACCGCTTGCAACAAATCTGAAGAAGCTGCCGAAGCGCCTGCCGTTGAAGCTCCTATGCCTGCTGAAACCGCTCCAGCGCCTGCTGAAGAAGCACCAGCCGTTGAACCTGCTGCTCCTGAAGCCGCTCCTGCAGAACAAGCTCCTGAAGCTGCTCCTGCAGAGCCAGCTCCAGCAAACTAAGTTATATCGCAGTAAAAACAAAAAACCGACCTCGTGTCGGTTTTTTGTTTTGCAGGGACGCATTCATGTTCGCGCAATAGCGGAGGTGTCGCTTAGCTGATTTCACGCCAGCTGAATCCCATTGCCTGGTCGGCGATGCCTACCCAGTCCGCAGCACAGCCAAGGGCCGCGCTCAGCGCCTGCATGGCCAGTGGCGGCGAGTTGTTCTGTGCACTCAAGTGTGCGGCGACGATGTGCTGCAGGCGCCGATTGTCGAGCCTGCCCAGCAAAACACCGGCGCTGTGATTGTCCAGATGTCCGAGTCGGCTGCTGACGCGCTGCTTGAGCTGCCGCGCATAGGGGCCATTCATGAGCATGTCGAGATCGTGATTGCATTCGAGCGCCAGCGCGTCGCATCCGCTCAGCATGGCTTCAATGTGCGGCGTGGACACGCCGGTGTCGGTCAATACCCCGAGCCGTTGTGCGCCATTGCCAAAAACGAACTGTACCGGCTCGCGCGCATCGTGCGGCACCGGAAACGGCTGTACTTCCAGATCGCCGATGGAGAAGGGCTGATGGCTGTCGACCACGTGCATGTCGATTTCATAGGATCGCGCCAAGTGGCGCTGAACCATGGTATGGGTACCGTGCGTCAGCCAGACCGGGATTCGAAATTTTGCGGCCAGTTTGAACACGCCACCGGCATGGTCGTCATGCTCGTGCGTCACCAGGATGCCGGACAGCTGTTCGGCCGCAATGCCGAGCCGCTGCAAGCGCATGACGCTCTCGCGCAGGCCAAAGCCGCAGTCCAGCAGCAGTCGCGTCGAGCCTTGCTCGACCAGCAAGGCGTTGCCGGCGCTGCCGCTGCCCAGTGAAGCAAAGCGCATTATTGCGGCAGCCTCATTGCTCCAACACTATTTCAGCTGGGTATAGAGCAGATTGATGATGCGGTTGGCCGTATTCGAGTGGTCGCGGGTACCGTCGGGGTAGACGATGGTCACGCGTGAATTTTCGCCGGCTTCATCGACCTTGACCAGGTAGAGCAGGGCTTCGGCCTTGTCCTTGTCGCCGCTATCCCAGAATTTGAGCTTGTCGACCAAGCCATCCTCGTCTTTTTTCGGTGCCGGCGCTGGACGATGGCGTGCCTCTTCATCTTCCTTGTCGTCGCCCCAGAACTTGAGTTTGTCGAACAGGCCCTTGTTGTCTGCCGTCTTGTCTTCGGCAATGTCGAAATAGCGCACGTAGAACACACCCTTGGAACGATCGCGATCATCGACGACGAAACCGATGCGGTCGAGTGCCAGGCCAACACGGCGCCAGGCGCGATCGAACTGATCGCTGACGGTCAGGCCGAGCGTGCCGTCGCTTTCCTTGTTCAAGGTGGCATGCTGCTCATTGGCGACGGTGGTAATGATTTCCTGCGAAGCACGTTCACTGACACCGAGGCGTACCATGAGACGGCGCAGCAGTTCGGCATCGATATCCTCGGCCACGGCGCGTTCGTTTTGCGTCATGACCTTGCCGTTGTCGAGACGGTAGCCGGTCTCGACTTCACCAAGCACGGTTTTGACGCGATTCTTGCCGTCGTCAGGTGCGCTCGAAATCGAGCGGTGGCTCATGTAGATTTCCGTGGTTTGCGCTTTGGCGCCGCGCTCTAGGCGGGTACGGTACTTTTGCCGGTCGTTGAGCCCGGACAGGCGATCGAGGAAGCTGTCGAAGCGTTCGAGATAGCCGCCCTTGGCTTTGGCTTCGAATTCGGAAGGATCCAGCCACTCGGTTTCCATGACGCCGGTTTCAGGATTTTCGACGACGACCGCAAAACCCATGTCGGACCAGAAGTCGCGGATGACAGGCCAGATTTTCTCCGCCGGTGCATCAACCACGAGCCAGCGCTGGGAACCGGCGCGTTCCATGCGCACACCCTCGGGATCGGGCAGTATCTTTTCGCCGACTTCTTCCTGCGCCGCCTGGTTTTGGCTATAGCTCGAATAAGTCGCGGCGCCTGGAATATTATAAGTATCGCTGGCGGAAATCGAAGTCAGGTCGGGCGGCACTTCCAGCGGTTTCGCCCGATTGGCGGCCTTGTAGTCAGGCGTGCTGTCGATAAAGGGGATGGAATCACAGGCGCTCACGGACAAAGCCAGCAGACAGGCGAGTGCAACGCGGTTCAACTTGAATTGGGTCATTCGGATTCTCGTCATTAAATCGAAGCAGCCTTCATGGCGCTTCGTAATGGTTCGGTATGCTGCGAGGACAGCGGCGTTAACGGCAGGCGCATGCCTGCACCTATCAGTCCCATTTCTTTTAATACCCATTTGACAGGGATGGGGTTCGCTTCGACAAACAGTTTTTGATGAAGTGCGAATAATTTAGCATTTATCGCGCGCGCTGATAAGGCATCGCCGCGCAAGGCGGCAGCGCACATATCGTGCATGAGCTTCGGCGCGACATTGGCCGTGACCGAAATGACGCCTTGGCCGCCCAGCAGCATGAGTGCAAGACTGGTGGCGTCGTCGCCGCTGTAGACGGCGAATCGATTGCCGGCGATCAGTTCGTGCGCGCGCAGCAGCAAGTCGGTGCCGCGCTCGATGTTGCCGGTGGCGTCCTTGATGCCGACGATATTGGGGATTTGCGCCAGGCGCAGCACGGTATCGTTGCTGATGTCGCAGCCGGTACGGCCAGGCACGTTGTAAAGAATCTGGTCGATCTCGACCGCTTCGGCCACGCTGCGGAAATGCTGATACAAGCCTTCCTGCGTCGGCTTGTTGTAATAGGGCGCAACCAGCAGGCAGGCATCGGCACCGAGTTTTTGCGCCTGGCGCGTGAGCGCGATCGCTTCGCGCGTGGAATTGGCCCCGGTACCGGCGATGACGGGAATGCGGCCGGCCACGTGATCAATGGTGGTTTGCATGAGCAGGCAGTGCTCATCGAAATCGACGGTGGGCGATTCGCCGGTGGTGCCGACAATGACGATGCCATCGGTCTGCTGCTGGATATGAAAATCGATGAGCCCGCGCAGGGCATGGAGATCGAGAGCGCCGTCCTCGTGCATGGGGGTGGCGATTGCGACAAGGCTGCCTTGCAGCATGGTTAAACCTGACTCTAAATATATTAAATCTGGCTATTCTAACTGAAACTGCCCACGGTAGAATACGCTTTTTAGCGCTGGCGGCGGCGCTTTAAGAACTCTCTATTATAAAAATATAACTACATATTCTTTGTTGGACCCGTAGCCCTGCCGCTATAGCAAGCAGGCGATAAGCAAGCGCAAAGCCAGGCCCGGCTTAGTCCAGCCGATACGGTTAATCTGTATAATTTCCCATTTTTCGGCGTCTGACGGCATGCTGCAAAGCTATCTACTCATCCTGATCGGTACGGTCCTGGTCAACAACATCGTGTTGGTCAAGATACTCGGCTTGTGCCCGTTCATGGGTGTGTCCAAGAAGCTGGAGGCCTCCATCGGCATGGCCGCAGCCACGACCTTCGTGCTGACCGTGGGCGCCGGCGCCAGTTACCTGATCAGCGAATACCTACTCGGCACCGAACTGTTCTACCTGCGTACGCTGTCTTTCATCGTGGTTATTGCCGGCATCGTACAGTTCACCGAGATGGTTATCGAAAAGACCAGCCCGGTGCTGTACCAGGTGCTCGGCATCTATCTGCCGCTGATCACTACCAATTGTGCCGTGCTCGGCATTCCGCTGCTCAACGTGCAGGCCGACCATAATTTCGTCGAATCGCTGCTGTTCGGTCTCGGCGGCTCGCTCGGTTTTTCCATGGTGCTGATCCTGTTCGCCTCGATGCGCGAACGCATGGAAGCCGCCGACGTCCCCATATTGTTTCGCGGCTCCGCCATTGCCTTCGTTACGGCCGGCCTCATGAGCCTGGCTTTCATGGGTTTTGCCGGGCTGACCCGCTGATGCTCACTGCCTTGCTCGTCATGATGGGCCTGGCTTTGCTGCTGGGTGTCGTGCTCGGTTATTCCGCACTCAAGTTCAAGGTCGAAGGCGATCCGCTGGTCGCGCGCATCGACGCCATTCTGCCGCAGACGCAATGCGGCCAGTGCGGCTATCCGGGCTGCAAGCCTTACGCCACGGCGATTGCCGGCGGCGAGGCTGACATCAATCAATGTCCGCCCGGTGGCGATGCCGGCGTGCGCGCGTTGGCAGACCTGCTCGGCGTCGAATACAAGCCGCTCAACGCCGAGCACGGCCTGCCCAAGCCCAAGGCGCAAGCCGTCATCGACGAAAACATCTGCATCGGCTGTACCTTGTGTTTGCAGGCCTGCCCGGTCGACGCCATTCTCGGCGCCGCCAAGCATATGCATACCGTGATTGCACCCGAATGCACGGGCTGCGAACTCTGCGTGGCGCCGTGCCCGGTCGATTGCATCAGCATGGAACCGATCGCCGAGACGCCCGACAACTGGAAATGGCGTTATCCCGTGTTTGCCATTCAACCTGCAGACAAGATGCAGCAAGCCGCATGAACGCCATCGTCAATCTGACCAAGCTGTTCAAGTTCAACGGTGGCGTGCATCCGCCGCAGCACAAACTCGAGTCGACTACGCAGCCAATCCGGCCACTGGCTGTGCCGGCGCGACTGGTGCTGCCGTTGCGCCAGCACGTGGGCAACATCCCCAAGATTCTCGTCGCAGTGGGTGAACGCGTGCTGAAGGGTCAGCTGCTGGCCGAAGCCGAAGGCAACATTTCAGCTGCTGTCCATGCGCCGACGTCAGGCGTCATCTCTGCCATTGCCGACAGCCTCATTCCGCATCCGTCGGGCCTGCCCGACCTTTGTATCGTGCTTGAGGCCGACGGCAAAGATGAGTGGGTCGCGCGCACGCCCCTGGACTGGCGCAGCGCCGACAAACTCGAGCTGGGGGCGAGCCTGCGTCGCTCCGGCATTGTCGGTCTCGGCGGCGCGACATTTCCCACGCACATCAAGCTGCGGCCCGACGGCAGCAGCGGCATACATACGCTGATCATCAACGGCGCCGAGTGCGAGCCTTACATCACGTGCGATGACATGCTCATGCGCGAACGTGCCGGCGAGATCGTCGCCGGTATCGAGATCGCCCATCATCTGCTTGGCGCACAGGAAGTGCTGATCGGCATCGAGGATAACAAGCAGGAGGCAGCAGAAGCCATGCGTGCCGCCTGTACCGCGAGCAGTGTCGCCATGCGCGTAGTGGTGGTGCCGACCATCTACCCCAGCGGCGATGCGCGCCGGCTCATCCATATCCTGACCGGCGCCGAGATCCCGAGTCACAAGCGCTCCACTGACATGGGCATCCAGGTATTCAATGTCGCTACCGTGCTGGCCATGCACCGCTACTTCGCCCATGGTGAACCCATGCTGTCGCGCGTGGTGACGATTACCGGCAACGTGACGGCGCCGGCCAACTTCGACGTACCGCTCGGCACGCCAATGACGGCGCTGCTCGAAGCTGCTGGCGGCTCCTTGCCCGGCACCGATGAATACATCATGGGCGGCCCGATGATGGGCTTCACCTTGCCGTCGGAGCAGGTGCCGGTAAGCAAAGCCACCAACTGCGTCATTGCCGGCGCGCCCAATCTATTTCCAGAGCCGCCGCCCGCACTGCCGTGCATCCGTTGCGCCCGCTGCGCCGACGCCTGTCCGGTCAACTTGCAGCCGCAGGAACTGTACTGGTTTTCGAAGTCGGACAACCTGGAGAAGGCGCGCGAGTACAAACTGTTCGATTGCATCGAATGCGGCTGCTGCAGCTACGTTTGCCCCAGTCACATTCCGCTGGTGCAGTATTACCGCTACGCCAAGAGTGAGGCGATTGCGCAGGACCGCGCCCAGGAAGCGGCCAACGTCGCGCGGGAGCGCAATGAATTCCGGCTCATGCGCATCGAGCGCGAGAAGCAGGAGCGGGCACAGAAACATGCGCAAAAAGCGGCCGGGGCCAAGTCCGCCGCAAGCACGGCTGATGCTGCGAGCGATGCGGCGAAAAAAGCTGCCATCGCCGCGGCTGTGGCACGCGTCCAGGCGCAAAAGACGCAGCAGGCGCTTGATGCCGATAATTTGCCGCATGGGGTGCAAAGCGAAATTGCCGAGATCGGCGACGAGCGCGATCCGGCCGCTATGCGCGCTGAAAATGCACAGCTCGAGCATGAAATCGCGCGCAGCGAAGAAAATACATCGGAGAAAGAACGCTAGCAGTGCAAGGTATGCTGCGTGGAGCTTCTTCAGACTGTCATAAAAAAGAAACGCCCGCACGCGGCAGTCGAGGCCGGTGCGGTGAAAAAACCAGGAAAATTATGACCCGTTCGCCTTATATCGTGGAAAAGACCAGCGTCAGCATCGTCATGCTGAAAGTGCTGCTGGCGCTGCTGCCCGGCATCGCCGCCTACGTCTGGGTTTATGGTAGCGGCATCCTGGTGACGCTGACACAGGCCTCGGCGACCGCACTTGCGGCGGAAGCGCTCATGCTGCGTTTACGCGCGCGACCGGTCATGCCTTTCCTGCTCGATGGCAGCGCGCTGGTTACCGCCTGGCTGCTGGCACTGACTCTGCCGCCGTTGGCACCATGGTGGCTGATCGTCATCGGTACGCTGTTTGCCATCATCGTTGCCAAACAGCTTTATGGTGGTCTCGGCTACAACCCGTTCAATCCGGCGATGGTCGGCTACGCGGTGTTGCTGATTTCATTCCCGTTGCCGATGTCGCAATGGCCGGCGCCGTTCGACCTGGCGCAGGCGCATTTAAGCTTTGCCGACCAGCTGCATTATATTTTCGGCCGTGTCTTGCCCGATGGCGTGACCTTGGATGCGATCAGTTCGGCGACGCCGCTCGATTACCTGAAAACCCAACTCAAGCTGCAGCATGACGTCGGGCAAATCACGCAGGCGCAGATTTTCGGCGTCATGGGCGCCAAGGGCGGTGAGCTGGTGGTGCTGGCCTATCTGCTCGGCGGTCTTTATCTGTTGCAGCAGCGCATTATCACCTGGCATATCCCGGCCGCATTCCTCGGCACGTTGGCAGTCATCGCGGCCGCATTGCATGTCGCCAATCCTGCTGAATATGCCGGACCGCTGTTCCACTTGACCAGCGGCGCCGCCATATTTTGTGCCTTCTTCATCGCCACCGACCCGGTGAGCGGGCCGACTACGCCGCGTGCCAAGCTTATTTTCGCCGCCGGCATCGGCGTGCTGACTTACGTCATCCGCGTCTTCGGCGGCTATCCGGACGGCGTGGCATTTGCCGTGCTGCTGATGAACATCTGCGTGCCGCTGCTCGATGCCTATACCCAGCCGCGCGTCTTTGGCCATGACAAATAACTGGTACTCGCCATGAACGCCATTCTGAAACATGCACTGATCACTGCCGGCATCCTGATCGCGTTTACCGTGGTTGGTACTGCCATGCTGGCCGGCACTTTCGAAACCACACGTGCACCGATCGCCGCGAGCGAGCGCGAGGCCAAGCTGCAGCTGCTGGCCCAAGTCATGCCGCCCGCCATGCACGACAATGACCTGCTGCAGGATGCGGTGCAATTACTGCCGGCCGAACTGCTGGGGCAACATGCCGTGTCTACCGCCTATCGCGCACGACAGAGCGGCCAGCCCAGCGGTGTTATTCTTGAAGCGGTGGCGCCCGATGGCTACAGCGGTGACATCAAACTTCTGATCGGCATCGCAGCCGATGGCAACGTTACCGGCGTGCGCGTGCTGTCGCACAAGGAAACGCCGGGGCTCGGCGATTACATCGATATCGGCCACGGCGACTGGATCAGGAATTTCGACGGCAAGTCGCTGGCCAAACTGCCGGCCGAGGCGTGGCGCGTGAAGAAGGATGGTGGCCAGTTCGACTACATGACCGGCGCCACCATTACGCCGCGTGCCGTGGTCAAGGCGGTGCATAAGGCGTTGCAGTATTTTGAGGCGCGGCGCGCGGCCATTTTTTCGGCCCCGCCCGACAATGCAGGAGAACCGGCATGAGCCGCTACAAGGAAATCACGGAAAACGGCCTGTGGAAGCAGAATCCGGGCACGGTGCAATTGCTCGGCCTGTGTCCGACGCTGGCGGTGACCAGCACCGCGGTCAACGGCCTGTCGCTCGGCCTCGCCACGGCGCTGGTGATGATGGCGAGCAATGCCGCCGTCTCGCCAGTACGGCGTTTCGTACCCGATGAAATCCGCATCCCCGTGTTCATTCTCATTATCGCCGCGCTGGTGACCGTGATCGACCTGACCATGCATGCCTTCGTGCATCCGCTTTATGTCGTGCTCGGCATCTTCATTCCGCTGATCGTGACCAATTGCATCGTACTCGCCCGCGTCGAAAGCTTCGCTGCCAAGAACGCGCCGGCACCAGCAGCTCTGGATGGCCTCATGATGGGCCTGGGCCTGACGCTGGTGCTGACCTTCCTCGGCGCCATGCGCGAGCTCGTGGGCAAGGGCACCGCGTTTTCCGGTATCGACCTCGTGTTCGGCCCGCAGGCCAAGGCACTCGTGCTGCAGGTAATTCCGGACTATCACGGTTTTCTGCTCGCCATCCTGCCGCCGGGCGCCTTCATCGGTCTTGGCCTGCTGATTGCCGGCCATAACTGGGTCGAGCAGCGCCGCGCCGCGAGTGCCGCCCGTCCGCCGTTGGCTCTGTCGCCGGCAGAGAGTCGCTAGGCGCGATATGAACGCCGCCAAGCGCGAGGAGATTTTTCGCCGGCTCAAGCTCGCCATTCCCGAGCCCAAGACCGAGCTCGTGCATGCCAGCACTTTCGAGCTGTTGATCGCCGTCATCCTGTCGGCGCAGGCGACCGACAAGGGCGTCAATCTGGCGACGGCCAAGCTGTTCCCGGTTGCCAATACGCCTCAGGCCATCCTTGATCTCGGCATCGAAGGGCTGGAATCCTACATCCGGACCATCGGCCTTTACCGCAGCAAGGCCAAGAACGTCATCGCCACCTGCCGCATCCTCGTCGAGCAGTACGGCGGCGAGGTGCCGGCGACGCGCGAGGCGCTGGAAAGCCTGCCCGGCGTCGGCCGCAAGACCGCCAACGTCATCCTCAATACCGCCTTCGGCCAGCCGACCATCGCCGTCGATACCCACATCTTCCGTCTCGGCAACCGCATCGGCCTCGCGCTCGGCAAGACGCCGCTCGAAGTCGAACTCAAGCTCATGAAAGCGGTGCCGCCCGCCTATCTGCATGATGCGCATC
>CBILOJ010000008.1:0-19859 GCA_966238525.1 uncultured Methylophilaceae bacterium
TGGCGCGCTTCCAGTAGACGCCGCAGGCCAGCGGGATGAAGGCCACGACCAGGGTTACCTGGTAGGCGTTTTCCACCATGGCGAATATCCCCGCATCGGAATTGACGGCGTACAGCGTGACCAGCAATGTGAAGCTCAGCGTGACGATGCGCATGTAGCGTAGCAACTGCTGGTCCGACATCTTATCGCCCAGCATGGGGCGCAGGATGTTCTCGGTAAAGGTCACCGAAGGCGCCAGCAGTGTGGCCGAGGCACAGCTCTTGATGGCGGACAGCAGTGCGCCGAAAAACATTATCTGCGCGAACAGCGGTGCATTCTGCATGATGAAAGTCGGCAGGATGAGCTGCGGATCGACGTCGATCAGGCGCTTTACCATGTTGGCGTCGATCAGCGTGGCCGAATAGACCAGAAACATGGGCACGAAGGCAAACAGGAAATACAGGCAGCCGCCGAGGATCGAAGCCCAGACCGCGATCTTCACCGTCTTCGATGACTGCACGCGTTGGAATACGTCCTGCTGCGGCATCGATCCCAGCATCATCGTGATCCAGGCTGCGAAGAAGGCGATGATGGCCTTGAGGTCGAGTTCCGGCCAGAAGTTGAACTTGCCCGCTTGGCGCGCATGCTCGACCACGACGCCGACACCGCCGACCTGGCTGCTGACCTCGCTGCCGATATAGAGCATGCCGATGACGATGACGATCATCTGCAGAAAGTCGGTGATCGCTACCGCCCACATGCCGCCGAACAAGGTGTAGATGAGGATGGTGCTCGAACCAATCCACATGCCAGCGAGCTGGCTGATCTGGCCGCCCGAAACCACGTTGAACACCAGTCCCAGTGCCGTGATCTGCGCGCCGACCCAGCCCAGATAGGAAACGACGATGGCGAGCGTGGTCAATGTTTCCGCCGTACGGCCGAAACGCCGGCGGTAGAAGTCGCCGATGGTCAGCAGGTTCATGCGATAGAGCGGCGCGGCGAAGAATATGCCGACCAGGATCAGGCACAGCGCCGCGCCGAACGGATCGGCCACGACGCCGTGCAGGCCTTCCTGCAGGAATACCGAGGGGATGCCGAGCACGGTTTCGGAGCCGAACCAGGTGGCGAATACGGTGGCGGTGACGATATGGAAGGGCAGATGCCGGCCGGCGATGGCGAAATCCTTGGCGCTGTGCACGCGGCGGGCGGCCCACAGGCCGATGGCGACGGAAATGATCCAGTATGCGATGACGAACCAGAGCAGCACGGTGATTCCCCCCGAATCAAGGCGGCTGAAAAACGCCGGATTATAGCAAAACCTGAATCAGCGCAGGCTCGTGTCGCTCTAACCTTGGAATAGTTGCTGCAGCATCGGCAGATTGGCCAGTTGCAACAGCAGCAGCAAGGCCAGCAGGATGGCGATCACGCGTAGCAGCCGGCCGTGCCGCCTGTGTTCATGCAGCAATAGCGCCAGCTCGACATTGAGTGGCGTGTCGTGGTCGCGGCGCAGTTGCTGGTGCAGCAAGCGCGGCATTTGCGGCAAGACCTTGCCCCAGTGCGGCAATTCCGCCCGGATGTTCTTGACGACGCTGCGCCAGCCCAATTGCTCCGACATCCAGCGCTCGAGAAACGGTTTGGCCGTGGCCCAGAGATCGAGATCGGGGTCGAGATCGCGGCCCAGGCCTTCGATATTGAGCAGTGTCTTCTGCAGCATGACGAGCTGCGGCTGAATGATGACGCCGAAGCGGCGCGACATCTGGAACAGCGCCAGCAGCGTGCGGCCAAACGAGATTTCCTTGAGCGGCTTGTTGAAGATGGGCTCGCAGATGGCGCGTACCGCGGTTTCCAGTTCCTCGGGATTGGTCTCGGGCGGCACCCAGCCCGATTCGATATGGGCGACGGCGACGTCGCGATAGTCGCGCTTGAAGAAGGCGAGGAAATTGCGCGCCAGATAGTATTTGTCGGTCTCGTTGAGCGAGCCCATGATGCCGAAGTCGAGCGCGATGTAGCGTCCGTCCTCGGTCACCTGGATGTTGCCCGGGTGCATGTCGGCATGGAAGAAGCCGTCGCGGAATACCTGGGTGAAGAAGATCTCGACGCCGTCGCGCGCCAGCTTGGGGATATCGACGCCCAGGTGGCGCAGATGCGCGACCTGACTGATCGGCGTGCCATCCATGCGCTGCATGACCATGACCTGGGTGCGGCACCAGTCCCAGTGGACTTCGGGCACCAGCAGCAAACGGCTATTGGGGAAGTTGCGGCCGAGCAGGCTGCAGTTGGCAGCTTCCAGCATGAGGTCGAGTTCGCTATGGATATGGCGCGCGAATTCGGCCACGATCTCGCGCGGCTTCAAGCGTTTGCCTTCGGCCCACAGTTTCTGCATGAGCCAGGCGGCGCTGTCGAGCAGCACCAGGTCTTTCTCGATGACTGCGGAAATGCCGGGGCGCAAAATCTTGACCGCCACCGGCGTGCCGTCGGGCAAGTGGGCGAAATGCACTTGTGCCACCGAAGCACTGGCCACCGGCAGCACGTCGAACTGCTCGAATACCTGTTCCACCGGCTTGCCGAAGGCCGCTTCGATCACTACGACGATTTCATGGTAAGGGCAGGGCGGCACGCGATCCTGCAGCCGCGCCAACTCGTCGGCGATGTCGAGCGGAATGAGATCGCGTCGCGTGGAAAGCATCTGGCCGAACTTGACGAAGATCGGCCCCAGCGCTTCAAGTGCGAGGCGCAGGCGCTTGCCGCGTGGCTGGTCGATTCTGCGCCAGAACAGCACACGGCGCGTCAACGCGCGTAGCGGGCGCAAGCGCGTATGGCCGAGCAGCAGGTCGTCGAGCCCGAAGCGCAGCAGGACAAGAATGATTCTGGCGAGGCGGAAAATGCGCATCAGTCTGGTCGGCTTTCGGTAGAGCTGGTGGATGCAAGGCCGGCTTCCAGCTTTTCGATGCGTTTCGCCAGGCGTTCCGCATCATCGCGCAGCACATCAACTTCGTCGATGAAGCGCTGCACATGGCGCTTCTTGGCCAGCATGGGCTGCTCCTCCTGCCAGTATTCGCTGAGCATTTCAGCGAGGTTCCAGGTCTGGCGCCGCATACCAGCGGCGGCATTGCAGCCGAACGCAGCGAATTCGTGGGCCGGGGCGTCGCCGATGATCCGGCTCAGATCTTCCTCGTATTCCCATCTCAGGCCGCGCATTACTTGCGCTAATGCCGCGCCGAGCTCGACATCACCTTCGATATCAATCAACCTGTGTGCAGCCTCATCGCCGCTCAGAATGCGCAGGGCGGTCGTCGGCGCCATGCGTACGATGGCTTCGGGTGTGATGGCTTCGCCTGCCAATGCCAGCCCGCCGTCTTCGAGTACGATGATGGCGGCGCTCGCCGGCAGAATGGCGAACTGCACGGCACGACCAGCGAACGGGAGCAGTTCGGCTTTGGCCCAGCCATTCTGGTCGATGAGGTGCTTGAGCAGGCGTGTCAGCAGCGGTTTGAACATATTCTTGATTTCGGGAATAGCCGGAACGTCAGGTTTTCCAGCCCTTGTGCAAGGCGACGACGCCGGCGGACAGATTGTAGTAGTCGACCTTGGAGAAGCCGGCCGCCAGCATCATGTCGCGTAAGGTTTCCTGGTCCGGATGCATGCGAATCGACTCGGCCAGGTACTGGTAGCTGTCGGCATCCTTGGCCACGAGTTTGCCCATGAACGGCAGCAGCTTGAACGAATAGGCATCGTACAGCGGCGCCAGCGGCTTCCAGACCTTGGAAAATTCCAGCACCAGCAGGCGGCCGCCGACCTTGAGCACTCGTTGCATCTCGGCCAGCGCCAGTTCCTTGTGCGTCATGTTGCGCAGGCCAAAGGCCACGCTGACGCAGTCGAAATGGTTGTCAGGAAAGGGCAGTTTTTCCGCGTCGCATTGCAGCACGGGTACGTTCACCATGCCGTCGTCGATGAGACGGTCACGACCGACGCTGAGCATGGAGGCGTTGATGTCGGTCAGGATGACTTCACCGCTCGGGCCGACGCGTGAGGCAAACAAGCGTGACAGATCGCCGCTGCCGCCGGCGACGTCGAGTACCCGGTCACCGGCCTTGACGCCGCTGATGTCGATGGCATAGCGCTTCCAGGCGCGATGCAGGCCGACCGACATGAGGTCGTTCATGAGATCGTAGCGTCGTGCCACGGAATGAAATACAGCACCGACTTTGCGGGCTTTTTCGCTTTCCGCTACGGTCTCGTAGCCGAAGTGGGTGGTGGATTCCTTGCTCATGGGCTTTTCCTCAGCGCGCCGCCGATTCGTTGCGCTGGTGGCCGGCGGCGGCAAGCCGGTCCAGGTATTCCTGCCACAGCGTCGCATGATCCCGGGCCAGATCGTATAGATAATCCCAGGAATACAGGCCGGTGTTGTGACCATCCGAGAAGTCGAGTTTGACGGCATAGTTGCCGACAGGCTCGATGGCGACGATATTGACCGTTTCCTTGCCTATCTGCAGCACTTCCTGCCCGGCACCATGGCCGCGCACTTCGGCCGAGGGCGAATAAACGCGCAGGAATTCGCAGGGCAGCATGCCGCGCACGCCATCATCGAAGACGACCTCGAGCTGACGCGAGGCCTGATGCAGGCGCAGCTCTACGGGACGGGGCGAATTGGGGGTCAGGCCGCTCATCTGCTGGCGAAATCAAAAAAGAAAGATGATAGCAGAAGCCGCGCGGACATTCGCAAAGTCCACTTGTCACCGCAATCCGGCCTTTCGTCCGAAAATGGCCGCTACACGGGCGATTAGCCCACTGATTAATTTGACTATTGTGGCCGGCATGCTAGAGTTCTCGCTAATCTGGACCTCGAGAATCCATCATGGCGAAAAACAAGCTTGCCCATCAGTTCGCAGCCTATAGCGCATGGCGCAAGGGCCTGGCCGATACCATCGGCAATTACCGCGGCTGGCTTAACGAGCAGGAGCTGAACGACGGGCAGACCGAGCAACGCCTGCAGCAATTGCTTGAGCGATTACGCGAGGACAAGCTGCATGTCGCCTTCGTTGCCGAATTCTCGCGCGGCAAGTCCGAACTCATCAATGCCATCTTCTTTGCCGATTATGGTCAGCGCCTGCTGCCTTCGAGCGCCGGGCGCACCACCATGTGCCCCACCGAGCTCATGTATGACGCCACCAAGCCGACGGCGCTGCAACTGCTGCCGATAGAAACGCGCAGCACGCACGTCACTACCAGTGAGTTCAAGGCCTATCCCGACGAATGGAAGGTGTTCGAATTCTCGATCGACTCCGGCGACGGCATGACAGAAGCATTCAAGGAGGTCAGCCGCACCAAGCGTGTCAGTGTCGAGGAAGCCGAACGCTATGGCCTGTTCGATCCGAACAGCGCCGACGATGCCATGGCCCTCAACAGCGACGGCACGATTGATATTCCGTGCTGGCGTTATGCCGTGATCAATTTTCCCCATCCGCTGCTGGAGCAGGGACTGGTCATCCTCGATACGCCGGGACTCAACGCCATTGGCATCGAACCCGAGCTCACGCTCAACATGCTGCCGAATGCGCATGCGGTGCTATTCATCCTGGCGGCCGATACCGGCGTCACCAAAACCGAGATCGATGTCTGGCGCCAGTTCATCAGCGGTGCGCGCTGGAAACAGAAGGGCCGGCTTGCGGTACTCAATAAAATCGACGGCTTGTGGGACGATCTCAAGGACGAAGCTGAAATTCAGCGCGAACTGGCGCGGCAGGTGGACACCAGTGCCGATCTGCTCGGCCTCCGCCCCGATCAGATATTCCCGATTTCGGCACAAAAGGGCCTGCTGGCCAAGGTCCACAGTGACGACAACCTGCTGGCGAGAAGTCGGCTGCCCGAGCTCGAGCGCGCACTGTCGCAGGAGCTGATCCCGTCCAAGCAGGAAATCGTGCGCGACAATGCGCAGAGCGAAATCGACGAGCTCATGACCGGTACGCGCCTGATTCTTGACGGGCGCATGCGCGGCCTCCTGGAACAGCTTGACGAATTGCGCGGCTTGCGCGGCAAGAACGAAGACGTGGTCGAGCACATGATGGGCAAGGTCAAGGTCGACAAGGAAAATTTCGAGAAGGGCTTACAGCGCTTCCAGGCGTTGCGCAGCATCTTTTCGCAGCAGACCAACCAGCTGTTCACGCTGCTGGGCATGGAAGCGCTGCGAGCCCAGGTGACGACCACGCGCAACACCATGGTGGCGGCGAATTTCACCCGCAACATGCGGAATGCCATGGATGCCTTCTTCGACGACGTCAAGGACCGCCTGCTCAAATCCGAGGCGCAGATCGAAGAAATCAAGAAAATGATGGATGCCATGTACGAAAAATTCTTCGACGAGCACGGCTTGCAGAAGGCGGCGGCACCGGCATTCTCGACCCTGCGCTACCAGAAGGAGCTGCTGCGGCTGGAGCGCGCCTATCGCGAGCAGTTCAATACCGCGCTCAATATGCTGGTCAACGAAAAGATGATGCTGACCTCGAAATTTTTCGAAACGCTGGCGAGCCGCGTCATTCATGTCTTTGAGGTGGCCAACCGTGACGTAGCCAGATGGCTCAAGGCCGTAATTGCGCCGATGGAATCGCAGGTGCGCGAGCACCAACTGCAGTTGCGCCGCCGCCTCGAGAGCATCAAGCGTATATACAAGGCCACCGATACGCTGGAAGACCGCATCGGCGAGCTGGAAGCCATCGAGCAGGAACTGCGCGGGCAAATCGCCGCGCTCGACCGTCTCGGACAAGAATTGCACGAGGCATTGAATTTCGATGTGCAGGCCGAGGTCAAAGTGGCATGACCTTGTCGACACTATTATTCCTGCTGGCAATTACACTGGTGTTCTCCGGCCTGGCTGCGGTCGGGGTGCTGTGGGCGGTCAAGAACGGACAGTACGACGACCTTGAAGGACCGGCGCAGCGCATCCTCATGGACGACGATGATCCGATGATTCCGTTCCGCAACTTGAACCCATCGTCCAATCGTCATAAAATCGACGACTGATCCAAATCGCGAGATTGCAATGAAATCCCTGTTCTCATTCGAAAACCTGCCGTTGACCATTATTGTGCTGCTGATCACCTGGTCCTGGATCAGCGTGCTGTCGGTCATCATCTTCGGCTAGGTCCGCGGCGGTTCGTCCGCCAATAAAAAAGGCTGCTTGCGCAGCCTTTTTTATTTATCCGTGAGGCGCTCGCTTAATCGGGACGCAATACGCCCTTCATCTTTTGCATCGCCTTCTGTTCGATCTGGCGGATGCGCTCAGCCGACACACCGAACTCCTCAGCCAAATCGTGCAGCGTTGCATGCTGGTCTTCATGCAGCCAGCGCGCTTCGACAATTCGGCGGCTACGCTCGTCGAGGCTGTCGAGGGCATCGCTCAAGCCCGTGCTTTGCAAATGTGCGCTTTCCTCGTCGGCCAATGTGTCAAGCGGTCCCTGGGCTGGATCCTGCAGATAGGCGATAGGACTGAAGATTTCGTCACCGTCATCGTCGCCGCTGCCCTCGAGCGAGATTTCATGACCGCCCATGCGCGACTCCATTTCGAGCACTTCCTCGGGTTTGACCTTGAGTTCACGCGCGATATAGGCGACTTCGTCAGGCTGCAGACTGCCCATGCCCTGCTTCATGCTGCGCAGGTTGAAGAACAGCTTGCGCTGGGCTTTGGTGGTTGCCACCTTGACCAGGCGCCAGTTGCGCACGATATATTCGTGAATCTCGGCCTTGATCCAGTGCATGGCAAAGGAGACCAGGCGTACGCCGCGCTCGGGATCGAAACGACGGACTGCCTTCATGAGGCCGATGTTGCCTTCCTGGATCAGGTCGGCCTGCGGCAGACCGTAGCCGGCATAACCGCGTGCGATACTGGCGACCAGCCGCAGATGCGAAATGATCAAGCCTTTGGCGGCATCGAGGTCGTTGTCGGCTCTATAACGCGTAGCGAGATCGCGCTCCTCTTCGGCGCTCAGGACCGGGAATGTCTTGATCGTACGCAGGTACTGGTCGAGGCTGTCCAGTGAGGAGATGGAAGGTAATGTCAGGGCATTGCTCATAATTGAACCTTTCATGCGAATATTTTAGCACTCTCGATTTGAGAGTGCTAGCAGCAATAAGTTCTGGGCAATAGCGTAATTCTAGGCAGTGAATTCAGGTAAAACCGTTTTGTAGCCGCTTTAAAAGCAATTAGAGCAAGGGTTTGGTGTAACTTCTGTGTCGTAAAGCACACGGCGCAGATTTTTTTGCTAAATTTGATTTGTAATTATAGTGAAATGACGCCCAAGTGGAGGCTTGGACGTCATTTATCCATTAAAACTCGGCCATCAAATGCGCAACCCAGCCATCGTTGATGCCTTCCACGCGCGGGATGACGCCGACCCGAATCGCCGATAAAGGGCCGATATCGACTGGCAGCTTGATATAAGGCAATGCGATCGGAGATACGGCATTGCGTTCATAGCCGGTTACCGCGCCCACCATGAGGCCGAAATACTTGTATTCGTAGCCGGCGCCGATGTAGACGGAGGCATGCGATTCGCTGTTGTAATAAGCGCCCATGACGCCATAAAAATTGCCGGTGCTGCGGATGAACACGCCGGGATTGAAATTATTGTATCCCCGCTGTTCATGGTAGGAGCCCAAATGGATGCCCATCTTGAACGCGGGCGCCTCGGCAGCGGCCTCCTCGGCATGACCGACATGGCTCATGGCCAGTAGCGCGGCGGGCAGCAAGAACTTCAGTGTTAGGTTCGTTTTAATTTTAATTCCCCAGAAGACTGCCTGTAACGACAGGCAAGATGTTGATGACGGAACCGACCAGGTTGACCGAGGTTCCCACGACATTGCCGACCAGTTGGCCGGCGGCAGGCAGCAGACCGGCAGTGCGGATAGCCGGAGGCTTGCTGTCGTGACCGACCTGGAAGTTCGGCGTTGGCAGGTGGATTTCGTTGATGGCCAGGATAGCCGCAGCTTGTTCGCCGGTGAGATCGCTGCATCGGCTCATTTTGCTGGCGCCTAAAGCGCCTGGAATCATTTTTGCCGCCATCTTCGCGACGTCGAGTGCCGCCAGGTTGCCGCCCGACACATTACGGTAGGAATCGGCCAGATCATTCATGGAAACAGTACTGCCACGGGCGCCGTAGCTTTTTTGTTCCATTTCGATATTGGCGCAATTCATGTCCGGCATGGCCACTGGAAAGTGAGTGGCTGTCGACGCCAGCACATCGACGTCGGCCATGGGTAGCAGCGGCTGTATGAATTCATCCGCGCTCGCCGGCTGGCATGGCAGCCAGGCCAGCAAAAGCAGAATCTGCAATCTGCATTTAGGCATTTAATCCTCCTAATCAAAAAGTTAGGAGCAAGTTTTGCCGTGCCGGGCTGACGTGCCGGCGTCGGCGGCCCCGCTGTCGTAGGCTCGCGCCCTTAGACCGGAAGCTTTGCGTCGCCGCGTTTCCGCGGGTTTGCCCTTGCTTTTAATTGCTGCAAGCGTTGTTAAAAAAATGAACCTGATTTAGGCGCCAAAGAAAAAACTCCGGCGCATGCCATGCTAACGTCGGCTGGCGTCAAAACTTTAATGCGATGAAAAATGCGAGGGGATGGGTGCGTCGGTAAGTGGGGATGACCGGGCCTAACGGGTTCGACGGCTGCTCACCGGGTTTGCGATTCTGCGGAACGCACCCCCGGTTTCATTGGCGGCCTAGAAAGGCTTTGAGGAAACTTGTGCCGTTAAACCGTTTTGGCCGGCAACAGATGACTCAGGCGCCAGCGGATCAGCGCATGCATGATGCGTAACGAATCGGCGATCGGCCTGAATTTGGAAGAACGGTTGTTATCGATGTAGATGGTCGGAATCATTGTCGTAGCAATGCGGCGTTTTTTCGACAATGCCAGCAGCAGGATCTGGAATTCCGTTTCGTAGCGGCTGCCGGGCACAGTGCGGACGATATCCTCGACAAAATCGCGCGTGAAGGCGCGCATGCCCGATTGCGTATCCACCGGCGCTTGCGGATAGAGCCAGCGCAGCGCGCCGGTTGCCAGCGTATTGCCGAGGCGGCTGCGGCCCGGCATCAAGCGCAGCTGGCGCTCGCCTATGGCCATCTCGGCACCCGAGACAATTTTCTTGACCAGGTAGGGGATGTCTTCGCATGGGTGCTGGCCGTCGGCATCCAGGGTAATCAGCGTGATGAAGTTGAAGCGGTTGAGCGCCTCGCAGAATCCCGCCATCAGCGCTACCCCTTTGCCTTTGTTCTGGCCGAAGGTAATCACCGTAACTTTTTCGGGCGACTGCGCCTTGAGTCGAGCCAGCACTGCGCCGGTGCCATCGGTCGAACCATCGTCGATGGCGATGACATGATCGACACATGCCAGTGTCTGCTCGACGACTTGTTCGCAGAACTCGGCCACGTCGTAACATGGCACGATGGCGACGGTGTCTATGGTTGCCTTCGGTGCCGGCTGCAACCGCGCTTCGCGCCAGCCTGTGCTGTCATAGAAGCCGCGCTCGCGTTCCAGTTTCAGATAAACGCCATGGGTAGCATTGTCGAATAAGGCCAGCGGCAGGTTGGCTCTGGCCATATTGCCGCGAACACGCACGCTGGCGTGGCCGATCTGGGTGTTGCTGGCATAGTCGTACAGCGAGGCCTTGCCGTTCTTGAGCGCGAAACGCATGCGCAACGGCCGGTTGCCGTGCTTGCTGACCACGTGCAGCATCGGCGGTTTTGCCAGCCGGTCGAGGCTGGACAAGCGGACGCGCACCTGCAGCTGCTCGCCTGCGACCGTCGCCGTTTCGATTTCATGCAGAGCGTGATAGGAAACGGCAGGCTCGACTTCGAAGAATTGTTCGCAAGCCTTGCCGTAACCCAGGAACCGGTGCCGGCTCAAGGCCATCTGCGTTTCATGCGCCATGATGGCTTGCCGTTTGCGCTCGAGTTCATGGCGGTTGAGTTCGATGCGCGCCGGCGCTGCATTCCAGACTTGCTGGCCATGAATGAGGTAGCTCAGCACGCGTGGCAGTGGCATCTGATCCGGTAAGCGCAGCAGTGCCAGCTCCACTATCACTGCCAAGGCGTTGTGGTCGGGATGGCGGTCCTGCAACGCCGGGCTTAAAAGCAGCGTCGGTTGCCAGTCTGCAATCTCATTGCGAAAACGCTCGATGACGGCTTGATCGCCGTGGGTCAGCAGCGCGGTCAGTCCCTGGTCCGGCAAGCCCATGAAGATGGCGTGGGCCGGATCGAGGCCCAACGTTGACAGCGCGGTCAAGGCCTCTTTACAGCGGCGCCTGCCCCAGCGCGAACGATCGGCGCTGGTGATATTCCAGTGTCTTTCCAGCGCGCGTTGCGGCCACGGGTTATCCTCGCCATCGGTAATGAACAACACCTTGACTGCGGCGCCGGCTGCCAGTGCCTGTTGGATGAGACCGCCTGCGCCCAAGGTTTCATCGTCGGGGTGAACTGCCAATACGAGAATTTTGTCCTGCTCACCAAACGAAAGCGTAGTTCCCATGGTTCGTGTTTTTCATTGCCGTAGCGAAGTGGTTTGAGGCACTTTAACGCCGGAAGCGGCGCCCATTCTGTGCGGAAAAATACATTAAGCGTTCCGTGTCAGGCGGCAGCCAGGCCGGCCGCTTGCATGAGCCAGCGCAACAGCCAGGCCACTAAGCCTAGCGCTGCAACGCCGGCAACCCAGAGCAAAATCAGCCAAGCCAGCTTTTTCCACCATGGAGCAGCTGTGGCCGGTTGCGGCATCAGTGATAGCCCTCGCCGTGCCTCACCTTGCCGCGGAACACGTAGTAGGCCCAGATCGTATAACCGAGTATGAGCGGGATGATGAAGAGCGCACCCACCAGCGTGAATCCCTGGCTCTGCGGCGGCGAGGCAGCCGCCCAGATCGAGATGTCGGGCGGCACGATGTTGGGCCACAGGCTGATGCCGAAACCGGCATAGCTCAGGAATACCAGGGCCAGCGTGAACAGGAATGGCATGACCTGGGCCTGGCGCGCCACGGCGCGTAGCAGCAGAAACGCGCACAAGGCCACCAGCAGTGGCACCGGTGATACCCAGAGGATATTGGGATAGCTGAACCAGCGCTGCGCGATATTCTGGTCCGACAGCGGCGTCCAGATACTGACGATGACGATGGTGGCGAGCAGCGCCCACAGCAGATGGCGCGTAATGGCATAAGCGCGCTCCTGCAAAGCGCCTTCGGTCTTCATGATGAGCCAGGTGCTGCCAAGCAGCGCATAAGCCACCACCAGGCTCAGGCCGGTGAATAGCGAGAACGGTGAAATCCAGTCGAGAGGCCCGCCGGCATAAGCACGGTCCCTCACTGCCAGGCCCTGGACGAAGGCACCCAGCACCATGCCCTGGAAAAAGGTCGCCGCAATCGATCCGCCGATGAATGCCTTGTCCCACAGATGCCGCTCATGGGCATGCGCCTTGAAGCGGAATTCGAATGCCACGCCGCGGAAGATCAGTCCCATCAGCATGAAGATCAACGGCAGGTAGAACGCGCTGAGCAGTACGGCGTAGGCCAGCGGAAAAGCCGCCAGCAGACCGGTACCGCCGAGCACGAGCCAGGTTTCGTTGCCATCCCAAATCGGCGCCACGGTATTCATCATGACGTCGCGTTCCTCGTCGTGCGGGAAGAATGGATAGAGGAGGCCGATACCGAGATCGAAGCCGTCCATGACCACGTACATCATGATCGCAAACAGGATGACGACAGCCCAGACAAATGAAAGATCAAAATCCATGTCGGCTCCTTCCGGGGTTCTGGTCTGCAGGCGATGCGGGGTCGGTGGCCGCCGACAGCGGCCGCATCGGCTGCTGCTCGTGCCCGGGACCCCCATGTTGCGGATGCTGGCCGCCATCCGGCTGCGGGCCGATACTGATCAGGCGCAACATATAGACGAAGCCGGCGCCGAATACGATGGTGTAGATCAGGACGAACAGCACCAGCGTGATGCCGAGCTGCCCGACACCGTGTGTCGAAACGGCCGACGACGTGCGCAGCAGACCGTAAACCACCCAGGGCTGGCGGCCGATTTCGGTCGTGAACCAGCCCGACAGCAGCGCAACGATGCCGGCCGGCCCCATCAATAGCGCGAAGCGCAGAAAGGGCCGGCAATGCCACAGTGCGTCGCGCCGGCGCAGCCACGCGCTCCATAGCCCGAGCGCGATCATGAGCAGTCCGAGGCCGACCATGACGCGGAAGGTCCAGAACACGATGGTCGAATTCGGCCGGTCTTCGGCGGGGAATTCCTTGAGGCTGGGCACTTCACCGTCCCAGCTGTGCATGAGGATGACGCTGCCGAGCCGCGGGATTTCAAGCTTGTAGCGCGTTTCCTCGCGCTCCATATCGGGCAGGCCGAACAGGATCAGCGGCGTGCCGCCTGCGCCGCTGTTTTCCCAATGGCCTTCGATCGCGGCAATCTTGGCCGGTTGGTGCTCCAGCGTATTGAGGCCGTGCAGGTCGCCGACAAAGGCCTGGATCGGCGCCACGATCAGAATCATCCACATGCCCATGGAAAGCATCTTGCGCACCGGCGCGTTATCGTTGCCGCGCAGCAGATGCCAGGCCGCCGCAGCGCTGACCATGAGCGCCGTCGACAGAAAGGCGGCGATGCCCATGTGCACGAGCCGGTACGGGAATGATGGATTGAAAATGACCTGCAACCAGTCGGCGGGTACCAGCCGGCCATCCTGCAGTGCATAGCCCTGCGGCGTATGCATCCAGCTGTTGGCGGCCAGAATCCACGTCATCGAGATCAGCGTGCCGAGCGCGACCATGAGGGTGGCGAAGAAATGCAGGCCGGGCCCCACCTTGTTGCGGCCGAACAGCATGACGCCGAGGAAGCCGGCTTCTAGAAAAAAGGCGGTCAGCACCTCATAGGTGAGCAGGGGACCGAGCACACTGCCGGCATAGTCGGACAGCACGCTCCAGTTGGTGCCGAACTGGTAGGACATGACGAGGCCGGACACCACGCCCATGCCGAAGTTGACCGCGAATACCCGGGACCAGAACTGGTAGAGATCGAGGAAGACTTCCTGTTTGGTACGCAGCCAACTCGCTTCGAGCACGACGAGATAGCTGGCGAGGCCGATGGTGATGGCCGGAAAGATGATATGAAAAGCGATCGTGAAGCCAAACTGCGTACGCGCCAGATCGAGAGCGGTGATTTCAGTCATGGTCATTCAATCGGATTGAGTGGAGGTGTAGAGCGTCGAATCCTGATATCCATTGCAATCAAGCCATTAAACCGCATTCGCCATAGCCAGGCAATGCGTAGCCTGCGTTGCGCTTGTATGCGATGGCGCACTTAAGCACCGGCAGACGGCGCCTATGCTGTCAGTATGTTTGTCGATTTGAGGAGCCACTGACATGCAACGATGGACCATGGCGACGAGTTTCGCCGTACTCATGGGCTTGAGCCCGGTTGTTCTTGCCGGGGCAAGCCAGAATCCGCACGATGCCTCCAATCAGCCGCTCAGCGACGAGAGCCAGAATCCGCATGACACCGTCAACCAGCCCGGCAATACGCTGCCCGATACCGGCAGTCCCAATCCGAATTCGCTCGGCCGGACCGGTCGATTGAACCAGTCGGGTGACGACGGAAGCGGCCAATCCGACCAAGGCATGCAGCCCCCGCCAGTCAATGACAACCCTTCGAGCCGCATCGAGGATATCAATGACGACGACCGGCAATTGCACGACAGGCTGGACGGCCGCTCGCGACCGACGGTCGATCCCAGCTACAACAGCGATAATCCCGGCGCGCCGGTACCGCCCGGCCAAGGCCCGGCCGTGAGTCCGGATGCCGGCAGCGGCGATAGTGCGACTTCGGGTTCCGATGTAGCGCCGCGCGCCGGCGACAGCTCGGGTTCCAGCACGACTTCCGGCTCGGGTGCGGCGTCCGGCGGCAGCGGCTCGGCCGGCGGTGCCCGCTAGGATTAAGGGCTTTGCGGCAAGGCCGGCGACGCCCGTGCTAGCTTTTCGTGTTGGCATCGGCGGTCGCCGCATCCAGCTGCTTGCATGAGCCGTAGGTGTTGCAATAAACCCAGGTGAATTCGGCGCCGAGCAGGAATATCTGCGCCGAATAATAGACCCAGACCAGCATGGCCACCAGTGAGCCGGCCGTGCCGAAGCCTGAGGTGATGCCGCTTTCGCCGATATAGAGCCCGATCAGGAATTTTCCGGCTGAAAACAGCAGCGCAGTGACGGCGGCGCCGATCCAGACGTCGCGCCAGCGTATCTGCGCACGCGGCATGATTTTGTAGATCAGGGCGAAGACGGTGGTGGCGAGGCCGAAGCCGATGACGAGGTTGGTGATGCGCGCGAACAGTTCCCAGCCTTCCGGCGCCGGGCCCCACCATTTTTCCAGCGCCGCCAGCGCCGCACTGATAACCAGCGACACCAGCAGCAGGAAGGCCAAGCCCAATATCATGCCAAAGGAGAGCAGTCGCGCGCGCAGCAATGCCCACAATCCGCCGCTCTTGTCGCGTTGCGGCGCGCGCCAGATGCGATCGAGGTCGTCCTGCAGTTCGCCGAAGACGCTGGTGGCGCCAATAATCAGCAGCACTATGCCGATGATGGTGGCGGTCAGGCTTTTTTCCGGCTGGCTGACGCTCTCGATGAGACTTTGTACCGCATGCGCGCCGTCGGTGCCCATCAGGCCCTGTAGCTGCGAGACGATTTCGCCGCGTACGGCCTCAGCGCCGAAAAACAGTCCGGCGACGGCAATGACAATGAGCAGCAGCGGCGCAATGGAAAACATCGTGTAATAAGCGAGCGCCGCGCCCATGCTGGGCGCGTAGTCGTCTATCCACGAGGTGACGGCCGCCTTGACCAATTGCCATAATTGCCCGATGCGCATGGTGCCATCATAGCCGCCGCGGTGGTGCCGGTTTGTTAAGCAGCGCGCATAAGCCCTAGCGCTCGAACGCCATGCCCTGCGCACCGAAGAATTCCTCGATCAGGAAATCCTCGAGCCCGGCGTTGTCCTCGAGCCGCGCCGACAGGATGACAACACGTCCCAGACGATGCGAATCCCAGTTGAAATCGCCTTTGTAATACTCGCGGATCAGCGAGATCATCCTGCGCACCACGGCGCGCTGGATGTCAACGCCCGGCTCGGCGCGTACCTCGATGATCTGGCGTTTGGCACTGCTGTAATTGTCGGTCCAGCCACGGAAGGAGAAGCGTGCGCTACGGTCGTTCATGCCGAGGATCTGGAATAAGCCGTTGGTGCCTTCCGTTTGCAGATTGCGCTTGATGATGGCGTCCCGGCGTTCTTCGGCAGTCGGGCCACGTTCGCGCGCCACGGCTTCGGCGTTCTGGCGCGCGATATCGTCCATGGCCAGACGCCGTCGTGCACGGGCGGCGTTGACGAAGGACATCATGTCGGTAGGCGCGGCTTCCGCCGGTGGCTGGCTGGCCGGGGGCTCAGGTGCCGGCTCCGGCTCTTTTTCCGGTTCAGATTCGGGTGCCGCCAGCTGCTCGGGCTGTGCTTGTTCGGTTGCGATCACGGGCGGCGTTTTTGGCTGGGGCTTGCGCTCAGGCCGCGGCTTGGGTTTTGGCTTGGGCTTGGGCGCAGGTTCCGGTTCGGGCGCGGGCGGTGTTTGTACTTCGGGTTCGGGCTTGGGCGCCGGTGGCGGCAGCTTCACCGTATCGAGCCGGATGACCAGATCCTGCTGCGGCGCACGCGCCGGGGGCGTCAGCGGCAGCAGGTTGGGCAGGAAAAACAGCAGCAGCGCATGCACCAGCAGCGAAACCAGCACGGCGATCAGCGTGTTGCGATTGATGCGGACGTGCAGATAGCCGTCGCCGGGCGGCGGCAAGGACCACGCGTCAGCCTGGCGCGGGCTCGTTCTGGTCCGTGAGGGTGTGCTGCTCAAACTTGATTCTCCGAAATGCATCGGTCCGCTCGGCGATCCGGGTGCGGCGCAGCCCGAACTTTACCTGCGCTCGCGCCTTCTGCGGCAAGTTTATCGCTTGCGGTCGTGACGTGCAGTATGCAGGCTTGTTTGCAATCGCATGCTTGACCCTGGTTTTGATGCTATGTTCGCTGATGAACTTAAGATTGCGTTTCAGGTCGCTGTTAAGCGCACGGCGTCATCGGTATCATTTTGTAACGAGGCGCTTTCTGCCCCTGCGCGCACTTACACTGTGTCGGCTTGAATGGACGCGGTGCGCGCATTCGTCCGTTATTGCCCGGCTTCGCCGCAGTCTTAACCCGTGAAGGTATTACATGGCACTCCAAGATCATCATTCCGCGCCTGCAACAGGGACGCATAAAAAGACTACCAGAAGTTTCTGGCCATGGCTGTTGGCGCTGGCGTTGGCGGCAGCGGTGATTTTCGCACTGCTGCGGCAGAAGGACGAAGAGCCGCAGGCCCGTGGCGGACGCGTCGGTGCCGACGGGCGTCCTATTCCGGTGGTCGCGGCCAAGGTGGAGCGGCGCGACGTCGACATTTATCTTGATGCGCTCGGTACTGTTACGCCGCGCAATGCCGTCATCGTCAAATCGCGCGTCGACGGCGAACTGATGAAGCTGTATTTCCGTGAAGGCGAGACGGTCAAGGCCGGCGATCTGCTGGCACAGATCGACCCGCGCTCGTTCGAGGCGCAACTGGCGGAAGCCCAGGGCGCACTGGCGCGCGACCAGGCGCTGCTCGACAATGCGCTGGTCGATCTGGACCGTTACCAGACGCTGCTGCGCCAGGATTCCATCGCCAAGCAGCAGGTCGATACGCAGGCGGCGCTGGTGAACCAGTATCGCGGCGCCATCGCCGTCGACCGCGCGCAAATTGAAACCGCCAAGCTGCAGCTGACCTACAGCCGCATCACGGCGCCGATCAGTGGGCGCGTTGGCCTGCGTCAGGTCGATCCCGGCAACATCATCAGCAGCGGCGATGCCAACGGTATCGTCACCATTACCCAGATGCAGCCGATTACCGTGCTGTTCAGCATCCCCGAGGTCAATCTGCCCACCGTGCTCGATCGCATGAAGCAGAAGGCGGCGGTGCCGGTGGATGCCTGGAACCGCAATCAGGCGCGCAAGCTCGCCAGCGGCACGCTGCTGACAGCGGACAATCAGATCGACACCGCCACTGGCACGATTCGATTACGCGCGCGGTTCGAGAATGAGGAAGGTACGCTGTTCCCCAACCAGTTCGTCAACGTCCGCATGCTGGTGGAGGTCGACAAGAATGCGGTGACCATACCATTGCCGGCGCTGCAGCGCGGCAGAAGCGGTGATTATGTCTACGTGGTCCGGAACGACCAGACGGTTGCCCTGCGTCAAGTGAAGTCCGGTCACGTCAGCGGCGAAACCGTGGTGATCGAAAATGGCTTGCAGCCCGGCGAAACCGTCGTCGTTGACGGCGCCGACAAATTGCGTGACGGTGCCAAGGTCAAGCCCAGCGCCGGCGAGCCGTCTGCAGTTACAGAAGAAACGAAAGCGGAGGGGCCGGGCAATGCGGTGGCGAATACGACCCAGCCGCCCGCGGCGGAAGGAGCGCGCCAGCCTAGAGGCCGGCCATGAACCCGTCACGCCTGTTCATCCTGAGGCCGGTTGCGACCTCGCTGCTGATGCTCGCCATCCTGCTGGCGGGCATGCTGGCCTACCGCATGTTGCCGGTTTCGGCGCTGCCCGAGGTCGACTATCCGACTATCCAGGTGGTGACGCTCTACCCCGGCGCCAGTCCCGATGTGGTCACTTCGTCGATCACGGCGCCGCTGGAACGTCAGTTCGGCGAGATTTCCGGTCTCAACCAGATGTCCTCGACCAGTTCGGGCGGCGCTTCTGTCGTCACCCTGCAGTTCTCGCTCGAGGTCGCGCTCGACGTGGCCGAGCAGGAGGTGCAGGCGGCGATTAACGAGGCGCAGAGCTTCCTGCCGCAGGACCTGCCGACACCGCCGATCTACAACAAGGTCAATCCGGCCGATGCCCCCATCCTGACGCTGGCGCTGACCTCGAAGACCTTGCCGCTCACCCAGGTACGCGACCTCGCCGAGACGCGGCTGGCACAGAAGATCTCGCAACTGGCCGGCGTCGGCTTGGTTAGCATCAGCGGCGGCCAGCGCCCGGCGGTGCGCGTGCAGGCTAATCCGCTGGCGCTGGCGGCTTACGGCCTGACGCTGGAGGATTTGCGCACGGCAATTACCAACGCCAACCTGAGCCAGGCCAAGGGCAGTTTCGACGGTCCATCGCGCGCTTCGACCATAGATGCCAACGATCAGATCCGCAGTCCCGAGGAATATAGCGAACTGGCTATTGCCTATCGCAACGGCGCGCCCATTCGCCTGAAGAATGTAGCCAACGTGGTGGAGGCGGCGGAGAACGTCAACCTCGCGGCGTGGTCGGGCCAGGAGGCGGCAGTCATCCTCAACGTGCAGCGCCAGCCCGGGGTCAACGTGGTCAAGGTGGTCAACAGCATCCAGGCGCTGCTGCCGCAGCTGCAGGTATCGCTGCCGAGCGCGATCGACGTCGCCGTGCTGACCGACCGCACGACGACGATACGCGCCTCGGTGCACGACGTGCAGTTCGAACTCATGCTGGCGATCGCGCTCGTGGTCATGGTGATCTTCCTGTTCCTGCGCAGCGTGCCGGCGACGCTGATTCCGAGCCTGGCGGTGCCGCTGTCGCTGGTCGGCACTTTCGGCATCATGTATCTGGCGGGTTTCAGCATCAACAACCTGACCCTGATGGCGCTGACCATCGCCACCGGTTTCGTCGTCGACGACGCCGTGGTCATGATCGAGAACATCTCGCGCTACATCGAGGATGGCGATTCGCCGCTCGAAGCTGCGCTCAAGGGCTCGCGCCAGATCGGTTTCACCATCATCTCGCTGACATGGTCGCTGATCGCGGT
>CBILOJ010000009.1:0-19848 GCA_966238525.1 uncultured Methylophilaceae bacterium
CGACCGCGGCCGCCCGGTGGCCGATGCACCCACGCGCGCGGCCTGCAACTTGCCGGAACAGGCTTTCGTCTTCTGCTGCTTCAACCAATCATTCAAGATCACACCGCAGCTATTCGATATCTGGATGCGCCTGCTGGCTACCGTGCCCGACAGCGTGCTATGGCTGCTGGAAAGCAATCGCTGGGCGCGCGAGAACCTGTGTCGTGAAGCCGAAAGCCGCGGTATCGCCGCCGAGCGGTTGATATTTGCACCGCGCCTGCCGATAGCCCAACACCTGGCGCGTCATGCGCTCGCCGACCTTTTTCTCGACACCCTGCCCTACAATGCGCACACCACGACCAGCGATGCACTCTGGATGGGATTGCCGGTGCTGACCTGCACCGGTGACACATTTGCCGGCCGCGTTGCCGCCAGCCTGTTGCATGCTGCGCAACTGCCCGAACTCGTGACCGATTCGCTGGGAGCCTACGAAGCATGCGCCTTACGGCTTGCTCGTCAGCCGGATGAGCTAGCGGCGGTTCGGGAAAAACTCGTTCGCAGCAGAGATGGCTTGGCGCTGTTCGATACTCCGCGCTTTACCGCCGATCTCGAGCAGGCGTACCTGCAAATGTGGCAGGCTTATCTCGACAAGACGGCGCACATCCGCCCCGCAAGCTGAAAAATCAAGGAAAACTCATGGCAGCGATCGACATCACCCCGGCCCTCAAGCTCATGGCGGACAAGCGCGGTTCCGACCTCTTTTTCAGTACGGGCACGGCCATCCATATCGAAATCGAGGGTCAGACACTGCCGATCAACAGCCAGGTCATGCAGCCCGGCATGATCCGGGACATCGCCTATGCGCTGATGGACGAGGCGCAAATCCGCGAATTCGAGCAGACGCTGGAAATGAATTTCGCTTTGAGCAAAAGCGGGCTCGGCCGTTTTCGCGTCAATGTCTTCCGGCAGCGCGGCGAAGTCGGCATGGTCATCCGCCATATCCGCACCGAAATCCCGTCGCTGGAATCGCTGGGCTTGCCGGCCGTGCTGCGCGAGCTGATCACGCGCAAACGCGGGCTGATGCTCGTTGTCGGTTCGACCGGTTCCGGCAAGACGACTTCGCTCGCTTCCATGATCGATTATCGCAATGCGACCACCACCGGCCATATCCTGACCTTGGAAGACCCGATCGAATTCGTCCACAGCCACAAGAAATCCATTGTCGACCAGCGTGAAATCGGCATCGATACGCTGTCGTTCGACAACGGTCTCAAGAATGCCATGCGCCAATCACCCGACGCCATTCTGATCGGCGAAATCCGCGACATGGAAAGCATGAAGCAGGCGCTGGCCTATTCCGAAACCGGCCATCTGTGCCTGGCCACCCTGCACGCCAACAATGCCAACCAGGCGATCGAGCGCATCATTTCGTTCTTCCCGCCCGAAGGCAAGGCGGGGTTGCTGCTCGGGCTCGCGCTCAATCTCGTTGCCATCGTCTCGCAGCGCCTGGTGCCGGGCACCCAAGCCAAGCGCGTGGCGGCGGTGGAAGTCCTGATCAACAGCCCCTACATCGCCGATTTGGTCCAGAAATCCAAGCTCGAGGAAATCAAGGAGGTCATGGCCAACAACAACGATATCGGCATGTGCACCTTCGATCAGGCACTGTTCCATCTTTGCAATGTAGGCAAAATCAGTGCCGAGGAGGCGCTGGCACACGCCGATTCGCGCAACGACCTTTCGCTCAGGTTGCGTTTTGCCGACGAAGGCGCCAAGGGCGGATTCGGCGGCTAGCTCGGCTGGCGGATATATTTGCTGTTGAGCCTGACGGCAAGCGAACCCAGGCCGAACAGCGCGATGCCGATAATGACCAGTGAAATCGGCCAGCCGACCGTGTCGGCAAAATGCCCGGCCGTGAAATAGCCGATATATCCCAGCATCGCCAGCGTACTGACCAACAGCAGCGTGCGGCTGCGGACATAGGTGCTCAGGAAGATCATGAAGGCCGCCAGGCCCAGGTAGGCAACTTCCAGCGGCGTATCCTCGACCATGCCGAAAACCGCGCACAGCAGCGCAACGGAACCCGCAAAATACCAGAACGGCGCTATCGCCAGATGGCGTGACTGTTGCAGCGCGTAGGCGATGCACAGCAGTGAGAAGCCCATTACCGTGCCGATCAAATTGGTCCTGAAATCCCAGATATCGAACAGCGTGGCGAAGAACAGCGTACCGAACAGCACCGAACTGAATGCCAGTACCGTGCGCCGTTTGGCCCAGAATGTCAGTCCCTGCTGGATCAGCATGCAGGCCGCCATGAACAGCACGCCGTAGCGCTGATCGCCGCCCACGGCATATTCGTTGAGCATGACCAGAATGCCGGTGGGCTGCATCACGGCCGCAATCAGGAATAACGGTGTCGCCGCGCGTTCATGATTGCGGTCGTTCAGACAGGCCAGTCCCAGAAGGAAGACGGCGAAACCTACGCCCAGCGTCACAATGACGCGCGCTTCGGAATTGAAGTCGTGCCAGTACATCGAGACGAATACGCCGATGCCGGCAAAGATGAAGATACCGCCGATATAGCTGAACAGCCGGGAGATGATTCCCGAGGACTGCCGCTGCCGGTCCGGAGCGGTCATGGCCCGCTGGATATCCTGCGGCGTGATGCCGTTGTTTCTGGCGAGCAGGGCAATTTCCTGCAGTACATCGTCTTTGTGCGACATGCCGCCCCCTTATCTTTTGGTCAGCCAGCCGATGAACTGCACATTGCCCGCATAGTAGGCGTCGCCGAGGATATGCGTCACTTTATAGACGGCCTGGTCCTTGACGATGCGGTAACCCTGATTGCGATAGCCGCCGAAGAACAGCTCGGATGCCAGGCCACTACTGCCACCGTAATAGGGGCCTTCAAAATTGTAGCCGTCGGGCGCCCTGCTGGAGGGATCGATGGTGAATTGCCGGGTTTCATCGATGACGAGCTCGCCCCCTTCCGCCAGGTCGGCAATGGCCGAAAGATCATAGGGGATATCACGGGCGGTATCCGCGACCGGATCGTACAGCACCAGCTTGCGTGGATAGCGATTCATGTGCTGGCTGTCGGTCTTGCCGGCGCGCGCCTTCAGCACACCATCGCGGACGATGAACTCGAAATTCGGCGTTGCCGTCGTCTGGTAATCGTGGCGCATCACCGACAACAGCAATTCATAGCGCGGCGGCTCCGCCAGCGACTTCGGCAAGACACTGGTGAGGAAAAACAGGATGACCAGCAGTATCGGCAGACCGATGCCCATGGCCAGGACCAGATTTTCCTTCAGGATTTTTTTGAGCGGCATGCTTCCCCCTTGGCGCGATTTTTTCAGCAGTATATGCGTGAAAACAGCGTGATAGCTATGCTTCTTCAGTGCGTGCCGCAACCAGCGAAGCCATCACGATCAGACTTCCCCCTATCCACTCCTGCATGCTCATGACTTCGCCTGCGAGCCAGTAGGACGCCACGGCCGCCACCACAAGTTCGAACAGGAAGATCACCGAGGCGCGTGTCACGGGCGTATGCGTCACGCCGTATTGCACGCCGAAAGTCGCCACCATCAAAATCAGCCCGACGCCCATGATCAGAAGCCAGTGCTGCGCGGAAAGCGCCTGCGGCAGCACAAACTGTATGGCGGAAAACGGCATGAACAGCAGCGCAACCAGCGTGACACCTGCCCATACGCTCAGCGATTTTGCCTGCAGCGACAACGCCTTGGCCCGGCGCGTGAGCACATTTGTCATGGCGAAACCGACGCCGGCAGAAAGCCCCAGCCATTCCGCCTCGTTTTGCGGTACCGGCAAGCCGGCCTCCGGTTGCCACAGCATGATGAAAGCGCCGAGCAGCGAAGTCGCGATGGCGATCATGCCGAGCTTGCCGGTACGCTCTCCCAGCCAGAAGTGCGCCAGCATCAGGGTCCATAACGGCGACAGGTAAAACAGCAGCATGATGCGCATGACTTCGCCATCGAGAATGGCCAGCACATAAGCCAGGTTGGTCCAGCCCGCCGCCAGCCCCAGCCAGAGCATGGGCTTCAGCATGCCCTTCATCTGCGCCAGATGGCGCGCGAAAATGGCCAGCCCGGCGATCATGGTCACGGCATAGGTGTAAAACGTGGAATAAACGCCGGCGATGCCGGCCTCCTGCAGCAGACGATACGGATACCAGATGATCCCCCAGCTGATCGCTGCGATCAGCAGTCCGCCGGTGGCCATTAGATTGTGATTTGTTTTTGTGTTGCGCATGAAGACACTATAATTCCGGGCTATGAATCCAAACCTCGATAAACTCCAGCCTTACCCATTTCAGCGACTCCGCGATCTGTTCAGCAATGTTGCGCCGAATCCCGATCTGACGCCGATCAATCTGTCCATCGGCGAGCCGAAGCATGAGACGCCGGCCTTCATCCAACAGGCCCTGGCGGAAAACCTGAGCGGGCTGGCGAATTATCCCACGACCGTGGGCAATCCTGCGCTGCGGCAAACCATTTCCGCCTGGCTCAGCCGGCGCTACGGGATTCCGGCGCTGGATCCCGAGAAGGCTATCCTCCCGGTCAATGGCAGCCGCGAGGCACTGTTCGCCTTCGCCCAGGCCGTGATTGATGCCTCGCGCCCGGCGCCGGTAGTGGTCTGCCCCAACCCGTTCTACCAGATCTACGAAGGCGCAGCACTGCTGGCCGGCGCCGAGCCCTACTTCATCAACACCGTGCCTGAATACGACTACGCCATGGATTTCGAGGCCGTGCCGGAAACCATCTGGCAGCGCACGCAGCTCGTCTACGTCTGCTCGCCGGGCAATCCCACGGGTAAGGTCATGGATCTCGATCAATGGCGCACGCTGTTCGGACTGTCGGACCGTTACGGCTTCGTCATCGCTGCCGACGAATGCTATTCGGAAATCTATTTCAACGAGGCGCAGCCGCCACTCGGCGCATTGCAGGCCGCCCACCAGCTTGGCCGCGATTACCGGCGCCTGGTCATGTTCAGTTCGCTGTCCAAGCGCTCCAACGTACCCGGCATGCGCTCGGGCTTCGTTGCCGGCGACGCCAGCATAGTGGAAAAATTCGCGCTGTACCGTACCTACCACGGCTGCGCCATGAACCCGGCGGTGCAGGCCGCCAGTATCGCCGCCTGGAACGACGAAGCGCATGTGGTCGAAAACCGCCGCCTGTATGCGGAGAAGTTCGCGCAGGTCACGCCGCTGCTGCAAGGCAAGCTCGAAGTAACGATGCCGGATGCCGCATTCTACCTGTGGGCGCGCACCGACATGCCGGATACCGAGTTCGCCGTCCGGCTCTATCGCGATTTCAACGTCACCGTGCTACCCGGCAGTTTTCTCGCGCGCGATGCGCACGGCGTCAACCCGGGGCGGAATTTCGTCCGTATGGCGCTGGTGGCCTCGCTCAGTGATTGCCTGGAAGCCGCCGATCGCATCCGCGCTGCCTGAGGGCGGTTCGGACCAGCGGCAACAGCCGCGTATAATGAGCCGGCCGGTCAAGCCGGCGATGTGTTGCGTTCACCGCCCTGCCGGGGTGAATGTTTCTTCGGGGCGCCAGCCCTTCCCATCATCTGCAAGGAGTTTATCTAATGAGTGAATCCATCATCATGCGTGTCGGCGAAGCTTTGGTCGCCGGCGGTCCCGCCGGTACCGCCGCTGAACCGGAAGTCGCCATCGGCGAAATGAATGGCCCCATGGGCACCGCCTTCGCCAATCTGCTCGGCGACCAGGTCAAGGGACACTCCCGCGTGCTGGCCATCATGAACACGGACATCATGGTGCGTCCGGCCACGCTCATGGTGAGCAAGGTCACGGTCAAGGATACGCGCTACACCAACATCCTCATGGGTACGGTGCAGGCGGCGATCGCCAATGGCGTGCTCGATGCCGTGCGTTGCGGCGATATTCCCAAGGAAAAGGCCAACGATCTCGGCATCATCGTCTCGGTCTGGCTCAACCCCATCGTTGCCGAGCAGGACGATCTCGATCACAAGATTCTGTTCGATATCCACCGCAAGGCGACCGCGGCCGCAATCCATAAGGCCATGCGCAACGAACCCAGCATCGACTGGCTGCTCGAGAACCAGGAAAAGATCGTGCACAAGTACTTCCAGATGGGCCTGGACGGCAAGATATAAGTGAATGCAGATTATTAAATTTATTCTTTAATAAATTGTTTTATCTGCATTAACACTTGCTCATGCAGCTGCCCGCCGAGGCAGTCGAAGCTTACCGTATCGTCCATGCCGCGCAGCCAGGTCAGCTGGCGTTTCGCCAGCTGGCGCGTGGCGGCGATACCCTTCTCCCCTAATGTCTCCAGTCCGAAATCACCGTCCAGGTATTGCCAGGTTTGGCGATAGCCGACGCAGCGCATGGACGGCAAGCCGAGATGCAGGCCGGGATAGTCGCGGCGCAAGGCCTTCACCTCCTCGACCAATCCCGCCGTCAGCATGTCATCGAAGCGCTTTGCAATACGCGTATGCAACACGGTACGATCCGAAGGCAGCAAGGCCAGTTTCAGCAAGCGATAAGGGAAAGCATCCTGCGCCGTCGCTTCGGCAAAAATCTGCGTCATGGTCTTGCCCGATATCTCCCAAACCTCGAGCGCGCGCTGGATACGCTGCGCATCGGTAAGTTCGAGCCGGGCCGCGGTAGCCGGGTCTATCCGCGCCAGACGCGCGTGCATTGCCGGCCAACCGATGTTCAATGCTTCTGCATCAAGTCTGGCACGCACAGTGGGATCCGCCTGCGGCAAATCGCTCAGTCCGTTCTGAAGGGCGTTGAAATACAACATGGTGCCGCCCACGAGGAGCGGGATGTGGCCCCGCGCCGTGATGTCGGCCATCAGGCGTAGCGCATCGGCGCGGAACTGCGCGGCCGAATAGGCCTCGGTGGGTTCAATCAGATCAATCAGATGATGCGGCGCCTGCGCCAATATGGCGGCATCGGGTTTGGCCGTGCCGATATCCATGCCGCGGTAAACCAGCGCCGAATCGACACTGATGAGCTCCACCGGCAACTGCTGTGCCAGCGCAACGGCAAGACCGGTTTTGCCGCTCGCGGTCGGACCCATGAGAAAGATGGCGGGAGAAACCCGTTCGGGTGCTTTTATAAGCATGGAAACCAATAAATGCTAGGACTTCCAGCCGGAAAAAAGTATTCGCCACTTTCTCTGTTGATTAGCAAATCTTCCCAATTCTCGTTTTTAATCGCCATGTTCCACGCGCAATAGGCAGAAAGAATCGCATCGCTTTCATGTTGGCATTGTGGATTGACGTTATAAGCTTCACAGTGCTTTTCAGCGAAGAATTGTGCGTGCTCCCATATTTCCCACAGGGCTTTAGGGTGTGTTTCTGTTATTGGAATGTTTGGATAACGAGCACGAATAATTTTCGCTGCTAGTACACCTTGAACCAAACATGCACCTCTCAAAGAATTGACCTGCTGAACTCTGCCAGCACCTTTAATCTTTGATCTGAGATACTGATCTACTTGACGGCTTCCATTGAGAGTCCAGTGAAGTGGAGCATCGATACCAACTCCTTTGGGAGCAACATTTTCTGCTGCTCTAAGAGCCTCACTGATCGCTTGCTGAGCATCCGATACAGTCCCCTTGTCTAGTATCTTTGCTTGATCGCTATTTCCCATTTCGAGCACTGCCCAACCAAAATTATTTTGTCCGCCGGGGTCAAAACCGAAAAATAAATCCCGCACTTATTTTCCCCGCATGAACATCTTGTCGAGTTCGCTCATCGTCACCTGGAACCAGGTCGGTCGCCCATGATTGCACTGGCCGGAGCGCTCGGTGGCTTCCATGTCGCGCAGCAGCGCATTCATTTCGGGAATAGTCAGGATGCGATTAGCGCGTACGGCGGCGTGGCAAGCCATGGTGCCGAGCAGTTCGTTGCGGCGCTCGGTCAGTGCGCGCGAGGCGCCGTACTCGCGCAGGTCGCGCAACACGTCTCGCGCGAGCGCTACGGCATCCGCGCCTTGCAGCATGGCGGGAATGGCGCGCACGGCCAGCGTCTGCGGCGACAGTACGGCGATATCGAAACCGAGCTGTTGCAGATCGCCTGCCGCTTGTTCCTGCACGGTCGCCACTTCGAGCCGATCGGCATGGAAACTTACAGGCAGCAGCAAGGGCTGCATGCGGATTTTCTCGCCTCCGCCCTGCCCGTCCAGGGCGTTCTTGAGCCTTTCGTACATGATGCGCTCGTGCGCGGCGTGCATGTCGACGACGACGAGACCGCGGCTATTCTGTGCCATCACATAGATGCCATGCAGCTGCGCCACGGCGAAGCCGAGCGGGAATTCTTCAGCGGACCTCTCCGCGGCTGACGACGCGCCCGCGGCAGCGCTTGCGCCTTCAAACTCTTCCGCATAGCAGACCGGGCTGGAGAATTCGCGCGTCTCGCGTTCGTTGTCCTGGCCGAACATGGTGCGGTAGAAATCCGGCGCCTGACGCACGCCCAGTTCCATGGGCGTCTGCACGGTCGGGTAAAACGGAACGTTATTGTTCGCAGCTTCTCGCGCAAAGGGGTTGCTGGCTGCCGGGCTGGCGGTACCGACCGGAATCGCCAGCGTCTTGTGCAAACAGTGGAAGATGAAACGGTGCACGGCCTGGCCGTCGCGGAAGCGCACTTCGGTCTTGCTCGGGTGCACGTTGACATCGACCAGTGCCGGGTCGATTTCGAGGAACAGCACGAAGGCCGGATGGCGATCATGGTGCAGCACATCCTGGTACGCCTGGCGGATGGCGTGGCTGAGCAGCTTGTCGCGCACGAAGCGGCCGTTGACGTAGACGTATTGCGTATCGCGCGCATGGCGCGAGAACGCCGGCTTGGCCGCAATGCCCCAAAGGCGGAGGCCGCCCGCCGCCTCGTCCAGCGTCAACGCCTGTTCGGTGAAATCGGCTCCGAGCAGTTCGCCGCAGCGTTTGTCCGATGTGGTCGGCGTGAGCCTGGCCATGGCACGGCCGTTGTGCTGCAGCAGAAACGTGACATCGGGCCGCGACAAGGCGGCACGGCGGAACGCTTCCTCGCAATGGCCGAATTCGGTGGCCTCGGTCTTGAGGAATTTGCGCCGCGCCGGGGTATTGAAATAGAGGTCTTGCACTTCGATGATGGTGCCGGCATCGAGCGCCGCGGGCTCGGGCGGCAGCAGTTGTCCGCCCTCGGCGGCAACACGCCAGGCATGACGCGAGCTATTGTGACGGCTCGTCAGCTGCATGCGTGAGACGGAAGCGATGCTGGCCAGTGCTTCGCCACGGAAACCGAGGCTGGCGACGCTTTCGAGATCGTCCAGCGTGGCGATCTTGCTCGTGGCATGGCGCGCCAAGGCCCGCGCGAGATCGTCTTCGGCAATACCGCTGCCATTATCAGCTACACGCATCAGTTTGACGCCGCCCGCAGCGAGCGACACCGTAATTTCGCTGCTGCCGGCATCCAGGCTGTTTTCGAGCAGTTCCTTGAGCGCCGAGGCCGGCCTTTCCACCACCTCGCCGGCGGCAATCTGGCTGATGAGCTGGTCGGGCAGTAAGCGAATTGAAGACATGCGGCAATTATACCCGCCGCGAAATGGAAAAAGCCGGCGAAGAGTCTTGTGGACTCGGCCGGCTCGAGCGCTTTTGGTCAAAGCGAAGGCTGAAACTGGATTCCCGCTTTCGCGGGAATGGCCAGCGGAATTACATGGCGGCGACGACCTGGTCGCCCATCTCCGAGCACGACACGCGCTTCATGCCGGCTTCGAAAATATCACCGGTACGGTAGCCTGCGGCCAGCACCTTCTTCACGGCGCCTTCGATACGCGCTGCGGCTTCTTCGTTGTTGAAGCTGTAGCGCAGCATCATGGCGGCGGAGAGGATGGTGGCCAGCGGATTGGCCAGGTTCTTGCCGGCGATGTCCGGTGCCGAGCCATGGGCGGGCTCGTACAGGCCCTTCTTGGTCTCGTTGAGCGAGGCCGAGGCCAGCATGCCGATGGAGCCGGTCAGCATCGAGGCTTCGTCGGACAGGATGTCGCCGAAGATATTGCCGGTGACGATGACATCGAACTGCTTGGGGTTGCGCACGAGCTGCATGGCGGCGTTGTCGACGTACATGTGCGTCAGCTCGACGTCCGGATATTCCTTCGCCACGTCGATGACGATTTCCTTCCAGAATTCGGTGGTTTCGAGCACGTTGGCCTTGTCCACCGAGCACAGCTTCTTCTGCCGCTTCTGCGCGATGCCGAAGGCGACGTGCGCGATGCGGCGCACTTCGGATTCGGTATAGATCATGGTGTTGAGCGCTTCGCGTTCACCGCTTTCGTTGACGCGCATGCCGCGCGGCTGGCCGAAGTAGATGTCGCCGGTCAGTTCACGCACGATCATGATGTCGAGGCCGGAAACGACTTCGGGCTTGAGCGTGGAGGCGTTGGCCAGCTCCGGGAACAGCACGGCCGGACGCAGGTTGGCAAACAGGCCGAGGTCCTTGCGGATGCCAAGCAGGCCGCGCTCGGGGCGCAATGGACGGTCCAGCGTGTCGTACTGCGGGCCGCCGACGGCGCCGAGCAGCACGGCATCTGCAGCGCGCCAGATCTTCTGCGTGAATTCTGGATACGGCGCACCGTAGGCGTCGTAGCCGGCACCGCCCAGCGGCGCTTCCTCGAATTCCATCTTGAGGCCGTCGCTGCGCAACACTTCGAGCGCGCGCATGGCTTGCGCCGTGATTTCAGGTCCGATGCCGTCACCCGGCAGAACTGCGATTTTCATGGTTTATCCTTTTGTTGATTCGTGATTTCTTGCAAACCGGTATTGTTTCCTGGCCGTCATTCCGGGCTTGACCCGGAATCCAGTGGCGCCTGGCGCCGGTTTAGCCGAACTGGATTTCAGCTTTCGCTGGTATGACGGTCAGGATGCATATGGCCTCAGGCAAACAGCCAGGGCTGCGCTGCCTTGTGCTTGGCCTCGAATGCATGAATGTCGTTGGCGTGCTGCAAGGTCAGGCCGATTTCGTCAAGGCCGTTCAGCAGGCAATGCTTGCGATGCGGCGTGATATCGAAGCCGAAACTTTGGCCGCTAGCCAGCGTGACCGTCTGCGACTCCAGGTCCACCTTGAGGCGATAGCCCTCCTGCGCCTCGCATTCACGGAACAGCTGGTCGACAATGTCAGCCGGCGCCACGATAGGCAGGATGCCATTCTTGTAGCAGTTGCTGAAGAAGATATCGGCGAACGACGGCGCGATAATGACGCGGAAGCCGTAGTCGTCGATGGCCCACGGCGCGTGCTCGCGGCTCGAGCCGCAACCGAAGTTGTCGCGCGCGAGCAAAACCTGCGCGCCCTGGTAGCGTGGCTGGTTGAGCACGAAGTCCTGGTTCAGTGGGCGCGTGCTGCAATCCATGCCCGGCTCGCCGTAGTTGGTATAGCGCCACTCGTCGAAAAGATAAGGGCCGAAGCCCGAACGCTTGATCGATTTGAGGAACTGCTTGGGGATGATGGCGTCCGTGTCGACGTTGGCGCGGTCGAGCGGGCAAACGAGGCCATCGATCTTGGTAAAGGCTTTCATCAATTTTCTCCTTACGATGCGGTACGAACGTCGACGAAATGACCGGCAATCGCGGCCGCTGCAGCCATTTCCGGGCTGACGAGGTGCGTGCGTCCACCCGGGCCCTGGCGGCCCTCGAAATTACGGTTCGAGGTCGAGGCGCAGCGCTCGCCCGGGCTCAGGCGGTCAGCGTTCATGGCCAGGCACATGGAACAGCCCGGCTCGCGCCATTCGAAGCCGGCTTCGGTGAATATCTTGTCCAGACCCTCTTCCTCGGCCTGGCGCTTGACCACGCCGGAACCCGGCACCACCATTGCCAGCTTGATGCTGTCGGCTTTCTTGCGGCCCTTGATCACGCTGGCGGCAGCGCGCAAATCCTCGATGCGCGAATTGGTGCACGAGCCGATAAATACCTTGTCGAGCTTGATTTCATCGATAGGGGTATTCGGTGCGAGGCCCATGTACTTGAGCGCATTCTCGATGCTGGTACGCTTGGTCGGGTCGCTGACCTGCGCCGGATCGGGCACGCGTGCACCGATGGGCAAGACCTGCTCGGGCGACGTGCCCCAGGTGACTTGCGGTGCGATGTCGGCGCCGGCGATGTCGACGACCACGTCGAACGCGGCGTCATCATCGGAACGCAAGGTTTGCCAGTAGGCGACTGCCTTGTCCCAGTTTTCGCCCTTGGGCGCGTGGGTGCGGCCCTTGAGGTAAGCTGCGGTCTTCTCGTCGGGCGCAACCATGCCGGAACGCGCTCCGGCCTCAATCGCGAGATTGCATACCGTCATGCGACCTTCCATTGAAAGTCCGCGAATTACCGAGCCCGCATATTCGATGGCATAGCCGGTACCGCCGGCCGTGCCGATGCGGCCAATCACGGCCAGCGCCACGTCCTTGGCAGTCACGCCAGGGCCAAGTTCGCCGTCGATCCTGACCAGCATGTTCTTGGCCTTTTTGGCGATCAGTGTCTGCGTGGCCAGCACGTGTTCGACTTCCGAAGTGCCGATACCGTGAGCCAATGCACCAAATGCACCGTGCGTGGAAGTGTGGCTGTCACCGCAAACCACGGTCATGCCGGGCAAGGTCGTGCCGGTCTCGGGACCGATGACGTGGATAATGCCCTGGTTGGCGTTCTTGAACGGGAAATAGACGAGCGCGCCGAATTCCTTGATGTTGCTGTCCAGCGTTTCCACCTGCAGGCGTGAGATCGGGTCTTCGATGCCCTTGTCCCAGTCTTTGGTCGGTGTGTTGTGATCGGGATTGGCGACGACGGAACCCTGGCGCCAGAGCTTGCGCCCAGCGATACGCATGCCTTCGAAAGCTTGCGGGCTCGTCACTTCATGCACGAGATGGCGGTCGATGTAGAGCAGACAGGTGCCGTCCGTTTCCTCACGAACGACGTGCGTACCCCATAATTTGTCGTAAAGCGTTTTGCCGGCCATGGCGTCTCCTCGATTGCTTTATGTCATGTTGTTCAAACCGGACCATCATTCCAGCGCAAGCTGGAATTGCCATCACTACGGCGGACCGATTGCTTGATGGCCTGCATCATAATCGCTTCTGAATACCCTAACAATAATAGCGTTTATACTAGTACCGTCATTAACAGGCTGAGACATGACCATGGATACGAGACGCATGGAATTGGGCGATTTCCTGCAGGCGTTGCGCCAGCGCAGCGCACCCGCCGAATTCGGCTTTCCGGTCGGCACACGCCGCCGCACGCAGGGCCTGCGGCGTGAAGAGGTGGCACAACTGGCCGGCATGAGCCCCACCTGGTATACCTGGATAGAACAGGGGCGCGAAGTCAATGTCTCGGCCGAAGCGCTCGATCGCCTGGCGCAGGCGCTCAAACTGTCGCGCCCCGAGCGCGAGTACCTGTTTGAAATGGCCGGCCGGCGCGATCCGCGCGGCGGCGAATTCGAGCAGGACGAAGCGCCGGCGATGCTGGCGGAAGCACTTGCCGATATTGCCATGCCGACCTACATTCTCGGCCGTACCTGGGATGTGCTGGCCTGGAACTCGGCCGCGGCAGAGCTGTTCAGCGGCTGGCTAGACCAGCCGGCTGCCGCAGGCCCGCCGCCCAATTTGCTTCGTTTCGTGTTCGAAATGCCGCAGGCACGCGACCTCGTGGTGGATTGGGAATTGCGCGCGCGACGCATTGTCGCCGAGTTTCGCGCCGATTGCCGCAGCCGCCTGGAAGAGCCGGCCTTGCAGCGCCTGGTGGATGAACTGTCGCAAGCCAGCGCCGAATTCGGCCGCTACTGGAAGCAGCACGACGTGCTTGAGCGGCAAGGCGGTTTACGTGAATTCAATCATCCGCGCCGCGGTTTGGTGGGTTACCACCAGTTCACGCTGACGCCGGTGGATCAGGAACATCTGAAATGGGTCATGCTGGTGCCGCAGCCATCCGCAACGGATGGCCCGGCAATCAGGAACGGCGATTAGAAGCCGTTGGGAAACGCGTAGCTGTAGTGCTTGCGCAGCGGCTGGATGACTTCCCACTGGCTGTCGAGACCGCCGTGGAAGGCGACCAGGTCGCCGGCAACGATACGCACCGGCTCACCGCCCTTGGGCGTGACGAGGATTTCGCCTTCGAGCACATAGGCGCACTCGGTGGAGCTGAAATTGATCGGAAAGCGCGAAACTTCCTTTTCCCAGATATCCCAGCCGGAAACGCCGAGTTCCTGCAGTTTTTCCTGGCTTGGGTTTTTAACGACAACGATTTTGCTCATGTTCAAATCCTGTTGGTTACGATGATGCGCTTGCGCAGGCAGGGACTATACCGGGTGTCGCCGATTGAGGAAAGACCGTTGCGCGAGAAACCGGCGTTCAAATCAGGCAGCGGCGCGCCACTGATCGCGCACCAGCTTGTACTCGATGGCATCGCTGAGCGCGCGCCATGAGGCGTCGATGACGTCGGTGGATACGCCTATGGTGGTCCAGCTTTCCTGCGCATCGCGCGTTTCGACCAGCACACGGACTTTGGCCGCCGACGCCTGGTCGGAATCGAGCACGCGCACTTTGTAGTCGGTGAGTTTGATATCGGCGATGGCCGGGAAAAAGCGTTCCAGCGCCTGGCGCAAGGCCTTGTCGAGCGCATTGACCGGCCCATCGCCGTTGGTCGTAGCCTCGGCTTCCTGACCGTCGACCGCAATCCTGATCGTCGCCGACGAGTTGACACCGCTCACCGCCGGCTCGCAGATATTAACTTGGTATTCGCGCAGCTCGAATAGCGGATGGTGTTTGCCGAGCAGCTTGCGCAGCAGCAGATAGAGCGAACTTTCCGCCGTCTCGAACTGGTAGCCCTCGTGCTCCAGCATCTTCAAATGCTGCAGGATGCGCTTGGTCTCGTCCGAATCCTTGTCCAGGGCCGGCTCCACCTCGCGCAACCGCGCCAGCAAGGCGCTGCGGCCGGCCACTTCGGAAACTAGGATGTGACGGCTGTTGCCAACCAGCGCCGGATCAATATGCTCGTAGGAAACCGGGTTCTTGCTCACGGCATCGATATGCATGCCCCCCTTGTGCGAGAAAGCGTCGCCGCCGACGTAGGCTGCCTTCTCGTTGAAGGTGACGTTGGCGATTTCGCTGACGTAGCGTGCAACCGGCGCAAGTTGCGCCATGTTGTCGGCCGGGATGCAGGGCAATTCGAGCTTGAGCTGGACGTTGGGAATGATGGCGCACAAGTTGGCGTTGCCGCAACGTTCGCCGATGCCATTGATCGTGCCCTGCACCTGCGTGGCGCCGGCCTGTACCGCCGCTACCGAATTGGCGACGGCCATTTCCATGTCGTTATGGCAATGGATGCCGATCTGCACGTCGAACTGCCGCACGACCTCGGCCGTGATCGCATGGATCTCGTTGGGAAAGCTGCCGCCGTTGGTGTCGCACAGGCACAGCGTGTCGGCGCCGGCCGCGGCCGCGGCGCGCAGCGTCTGCAGCGCGTAGTCCGCATTGGCCTTGTAGCCGTCGAAGAAGTGCTCGGCGTCGAACACCAATTCCTTGCCATGCTGCTTGAGGAAGCGGACCGTGTCGCCGATCATGGCCAGGTTTTCTTCCAGCGTCGTGCGCAGGATGTCGGTGACCTGGTAATCCCAGCTCTTGCCGAAAATGGCGACCGCCGGCGTATTCGCGGCCAGCAGTGACTGCAGGTTGCGATCCTCGGCGACGTCGGTCTTGACCTTGCGCGTGCTGCCGAAGGCGATGATCCTGGCATGGCGCAGCTCGAGATCGGCGATGCGGGCGAAGAACTCCATATCCTTGGGGTTGGAGCCCGGATTGCCGGCCTCGATGTAGCTGATGCCAAGTGCGTCGAGCCGTTGCACGATCTTGAGCTTGTCTTCGACCGAGAACGAGATGCCCTGGGCCTGGGCACCGTCACGCAAAGTGGAATCGTAGGCAAAAACCTGTTTCATGCACCCGCCCTCGGCGCAACCATGGAACCAGCGAGAAGTAATTCGTCGAAAAACATCGTCCGGAGTCGGCGCATTCGCACATTGCATGCATCTTGCGCCGTTGTTTTATTTAAAACAGTATTTTACCCCAGCAGGCCGCTAAAAGCTGCCCTTGCGTTTCCCATCGCCTCTCAAACCGTAACGACTATCTTGCCGATCTGCTGATTGGATTCCATGTAGCGATGCGCTTCGACGATCTGCTCCAGGGCAAAGGTGCGCGCGATCACCGGCTTGAACTTGCCCTGCTCCAGGCCGTTGAGAATGAAGCGCTTGCCGCGTTCCAGCCGCGCGGCATCGGTCGTCAGTTCGAATAGCACATAGCCGCGAATGGTCAAGTGCTTGCCGAGTACGCTGAACAATGGCAGCGGCGTCGGCTCCGTGCTCAAGGCGCCATAGAGAAAAATGATACCGTCCTGCGCTGCGGCTTCCGCCAATTGGTTAAGACCGGGCCCGCCGACGGGGTCGAAAATGATGCGCGCGCCCTTGCCTGCCGTGATGCGGTTGACTTCGGCAACGAGATCCTGCTCCTCCGTGGCAATGACGTGCTGCGCGCCGGCCTTGAGCAGGGCCTCGCGCTTGGCGTTCGTGCGTGTCAGCGCAACCGGTACGGCGCCGCACAGGTTGGCGATCTCGATCGCGGCCAGGCCCACGCTGCTCGAAGCGGCAGAAATCAGCACAAAATCGCCCGGACGCGCCGCAGCGATGTCGACCAACGCACCGTAAGCCGTCATGTATTGCATCCATACCGCCGCTGCCGTTTCCCACGGCAGAGATGCCGGATGCTTGGCCACAGCCGTCGCCGGCACATTGACGAGCTCGCCATAGACGCCGTGCTCGTTCAGCGAAAACGCCGGGATGGTGCTGACGGCATCGCCGACGGCAAAGCCGGTAACGTCCTCGCCGATGGCTGCCACCGTACCGGCCGCTTCATAGCCGAGCCGTGCTGGAAACTGCGGCGTCTCGAGATACTGGCCACTGCGAAACATGACTTCGGCGCGATTAAGTCCGAGCGCGTGCACGGCAATCTGGATTTCGCCCTTGGCTGGCGATGGGACAATCTCATCACGAATCTGCAGGACTTCCGGTCCGCCGGTTTGATCGAATCTGACAATACGTGCCATAAAAACTCCTTGGTTAATTACTGTGGCCAGCCGCTGAGCACGATCTTGCCGATGGCGCTGCCGGATTCGAGCTGGGCATGCGCCTGGCGCAGATGAGCGGCGTTGATCGGCGCCAATGTCTGGTTGAGCGTGGTTTTGAGCACTCCGTCGTCAACGAGGCGCGCCACGCGTTCGAGAATATGATGTTGCTGCAACATGTCGTCCGTGCGGAACAGCGCACGCGTGAACATGGATTCCCATACCACCGCGGCGCTCTTGCCCTTGAACAAATTGATGTCCACCGGCCCGGTAGCATCGACCAGTACGCAGATGCGGCCCTGCGGACGGATCATTTCCGCCATGGGGGCAAAATAGCTGCTGGTATCGCTGCAGCACAGAATGTAATCGGGCGCGATGCCGAGCGCGGCCATTTGCGACGGCAGCGGCTGGCGGTGGTCGATCACGTGTTGCGCGCCCAGCGCTTCGACCCACGCTTTCGATTCAGGACGTGAAGCCGTCGCCACCACATCAATGCCTGCTACGCGGCGCGCGAGCTGGATGGCGATGGAACCGACACCGCCGGCACCGCCAATAATAAGCAAGGATTTTCCTTGGTTTCTCCCGACGTCCTGGGCGATGCCGAGCCGGTCGAACAGGCTTTCCCAGGCCGTCACCGCGGTCAGCGGCAAAGCTGCCGCTTGCGCGAAATCGAGGCTGGCCGGCATGTGGCCGACGATGCGCTCATCCACGAGCTGGTATTCGGCATTGCAGCCGGGCCTGGTAAGCTCGCCGGAATAAAACACGCGGTCGCCGGGTTTGAACAGGTCGCAATCAGTACCCACCGCGATCACCTCGCCCGCTGCATCCCAGCCCAGAACACGCAAGCTGTCGCCCTGCGGCAAGGACCGCCTTCTGACCTTGGTATCGATCGGATTCACGGCTATCGCATGCACACGGACAAGCAGGTCGCGGCCGCTGGCGGCAGGCACGGGCAATTCAATATCGACCAGGGCGTCGGGATTATCGATGGGTAAAGGCTGATACAGACCGATGGCTTTCATCATGTTTCAATAAGTTTGATTCAAGAGACACGTCAATCTAGCGCATTGGGAAAGCAAGTCAATGGCAACAAAACCGTCCTGGAGCATGGCCGTGGGTGTGATTGCCGGCGTGGTCATCGGCATCATGCTCGACAACCTCATCGCCGGTATAGGCATCGGCCTCGCGATTGCGATCGCCATGAATCTCAAATAGTGCGGGCTAGATTTTGTGGCATTGGGCAAAACTCAATGAGCATGTACGGAGCAGTCCCGCTGGGGCTTTTTGAATAGCGAGTTGGCCCCTTGCAAATCCTCACTGGCCTTACCGGTCTACCCAGCTCTGGCCTGGGCTATACTGCTGTGTAAGCGTCTTCATTTATTCAAATAATCACGAGGTAACCATGAGCCGTCTGTTTGGAGAACAACACCGGGAATTGCAAGATGCCTTTGGCACCCGCCAACTGGCGGACCGCATCGAGGAAATTGCTTGCGTCACCGAATTCAGCGATGAAGCCAAGGCCTTCATCGAGGCGCAGGACATGTTCTTTCTCGCTACCACCGACCACAACGGTCGTCCCACCGTTTCCTACAAAGGTGGTGACGCAGGTTTCGTCAAGATCATCGACGCCAAGACCCTGGTATTCCCTAATTACGACGGCAACGGCATGTATATGTCCATGGGCAACGCGGCATTGAACCATGAAGTCGGCCTGCTGTTCATCTCGTTCGAGAAGCCGCACCGCATCCGCGTGCAGGGCCGCGCGACCGTGACGCGCGACGATCCGCTCATGGCCCGGTTCCCGGGCGCGGAACTGCTGGTACGCGTCACGCTTTCCGAAATGTGGCAGAACTGCCCGCGCTACATCCATCGTTACCAGAAGCTCGAAACTTCGCGTTATGTGCCCAAGGCTGAGTGCGAAACCCCGATCGCCGGGTGGAAGCAGATTGATATTGTGCAGGACGTGATTTCGGACGAAGAGAAGAAAAAGGCGCAGGAGGCCGGCATCATCGAAGCCGATGTATGGATGGAAAAGGTGAAAAGCGGCGACCCGACCGCCTGAACTGCCTTCCCTGCCCATCACAAAAAGCCGCTTAACGCGGCTTTTTTAACAAGCGAGACCTGCGATTCTCTGATTTTCAGCTTTATTGTTTATGCGCATGCCGTCTGTCGAACCCGGCACGAAGTATGGTCAACGATCGTCTTTCGCGGCAATTCTGGATTTAGCCAGCGGCGGGTTGCTGGAGAAATAGTGCTTGATGCCGGTGAGAATCGCACTGGCGAGCTTTTCCTGATAGCCGGCATTGTTGAGTTTTTTCTCTTCCCCCGGATTGCTGATGAAGGCGGTCTCGACCAGGATGGAAGGAATGTCAGGCGATTTGAGCACGGCGAAGCCGGCCTGCTCGACGTGCGATTTATGCAGTGTGTTGATTTCGCCGATGTTGCCGAGTACGGCTTTGCCGAGCTTGAGACTGTCGTTGATGGTGGCAGTTTGCGACAGGTCGAGCAGCGTGCGTGCCAGGTAGGGATCTTTAACGTCGAGGCTGACGCCCCCGATCAGATCGGACTCGTTTTCCTTGTTTGCCAGATAGCGCGCCGAGGCACTGGTGGCGCCGCGCTCTGATAGCGCGAATACCGAAGAACCGCGTGCGGACGGCCGCGTGAAGGCGTCGGCGTGGATGGAGACGAACAGGTCGGCGCGCAGTTTGCGGGCCTTGACCACGCGCCCATGCAA
>CBILOJ010000010.1:0-19243 GCA_966238525.1 uncultured Methylophilaceae bacterium
GCTCTTCGGGGAAGAAGTTGATGATGCGGTCGAGCGCCTGGTTGGTGCTGTTGGCGTGCAAGGTCGCCATGCATAGGTGGCCGGTTTCGGCGAAGGCGATGGCGTAATCCATGGTCTCGCGGTCACGGATTTCGCCGATGAGAATGACGTCGGGCGCCTGGCGCAACGTGTTCTTGAGCGCGGCGAACCAGCTTTCGGTATCGACGCCGATTTCGCGCTGGGTGACGATGCAATGCTTGTGATCGTGCACGAACTCGATCGGGTCCTCGATCGTAATGATGTGGCCGTGGCTGTTCTCGTTGCGGTAGCCGACCATGGCCGCGAGCGAGGTCGACTTGCCGGAGCCGGTGCCGCCGACGAAAATGACGAGGCCGCGCTTGGACATCGCCACATCCTTGAGCACGCCAGGCAGGCCCAGCTCCTCGAATTTGGGGATCCTGGTGGTGATGGTACGGAACACCAATCCCGTGTTGCCTCGCTGCACGAAAGCATTGACACGGAAGCGCGCGACGTTCGGAATGCCGAGGGCGAAATTGCATTCGCGCGTCGCCTCGAACTCGGCCGCCTGCTTGTCGTTCATGATGGCACGCGCGATTTCCTTGGCCTGTTGCGGCGTCAGCGCCTGGCCCGAGACCGGCGTCAACTGGCCATCGATCTTCATCGCAGGCGGAAAACCCGCGGTAATGAAAAGGTCCGACGCCTTCTTCGCCAGCATCAGGCGCAATAAATCGAATACGAATTTTTCTGCCTGGCTTTGATCCATGTCCGCCCTTGCGCTGTGAGCGGCTAGACGTCAATACGTCATAAGCCGACTCTGTAACGATGAAAATTAGCCGAGAAAGGCTTCCTTGTTGGCGGCCTTGCTGCGCGCCTCGCTTAGCGAAATGAGATTGCGCTGCACCAGCTCGCGCAGGTTCTGGTCCAGCGTCTGCATGCCCACGTTCTGCCCGGTCTGGATCGAGGAATACATCTGCGCGATCTTGTTTTCGCGGATCAGGTTGCGTATGGCCGGCGTGCCGATCATGATCTCATGCGCGGCGACGCGGCCCTGGCCGTCCTTGGTCTTGCACAGCGTCTGCGAGATGACGGCGCGCAGCGACTCCGACAGCATGGAACGCACCATTTCCTTTTCCGCCGCCGGAAACACGTCAACGACGCGGTCTATGGTCTTGGCCGCCGAGCTTGTGTGCAAAGTGCCGAATACGAGGTGGCCGGTTTCCGCCGCGGTCAGCGCCAGGCGGATGGTTTCGAGATCGCGCATCTCGCCGACCAGGATCACGTCCGGGTCTTCGCGCAACGCCGAACGCAGCGCGTTGGCGAAGGACAGCGTGTGCGGACCCACTTCGCGCTGGTTGATCAACGACTTCTTGGACTGGTGCACGAATTCGATCGGATCCTCGACCGTGAGGATGTGGCCGTACTCATTCTCGTTGATGTAGTCGACCATGGCCGCTAGCGTCGTCGACTTGCCGGAACCGGTCGGCCCCGTTACCAGCACGATGCCGCGCGGGTTCTGCGCAATATCGCGGAAAATGGCCGGCGCGTTGAGCTGTTCCAGGCTCAGGATGTTGGAGGGAATGGTGCGGAACACGGCGCCGGCGCCGCGATTCTGGTTGAAGGCGTTGACGCGGAAACGGGCCAGGTTGGGAATTTCGAACGAAAAATCGCACTCCAGCGTTTCCTCGTACACCTTGCGCTGGCTGTCGTTCATGATGTCGTACACCATGCCGTGCACGTCGCTGTGCTCGAGTGCCGGCAGATTGATCTTGCGCACGTCGCCGTGCACGCGAATCATCGGCGGCAGGCCGGCCGAGAGGTGCAGGTCGGACGCCTTGTTTTTGACCGAGAACGCCAGCAAATCCGAAATATCCACAAGGGCTCCTGTTATAATTTTTTATCGCGAGTTCGAGCAGATTATGACCACATTAGGCGAACGCTTGCAAGCCGTGCAAGCAAGCATAGCGGCCGCGGAACGCGATGCGGGAAGGCCGGCCGGCGCGGTTGCGCTGCTGGCGGTGAGCAAGGCGCATACATCGGCGGCCGTGCGCGAAGCTTATAGCGCGGGCCAGCGCCGCTTCGGCGAAAACTACGTGCAGGAGGCGCTGGACAAGCAGTCTCGGCTGACCGATCTGCCGATCGAATGGCATTTCATCGGTCCGATCCAGAGCAACAAGACGCAGCCGATCGCACGCCATTTTGCCTGGGTGCACGGCGTCGACCGGCTCAAGATCGCCGAGCGTCTCAATGCAGCGCGGCCGGATGATCTGCCACCGCTGCAAGTCTGCCTGCAGGTCAATGTGAGCGGGGAGCCGAGCAAAAGCGGTATAGTGCCGCAGGAGGCGCCCGCGCTGGCGGCGGCCATCGCCGAACTGCCGCGCCTGTGTCTGCGCGGCCTCATGGCGATCCCGGCGCCGACGGAAGACGCCGAGCGGCAGCGCGACCAGTTCCGCCAGTTGCGCGCGCTCTATGAAAGGCTGCGCGGCGACGGTTTCGCCCTCGACACCTTGTCGATGGGCATGTCGCAGGATTTTGCCGCGGCCATCGCTGAGGGTGCGACAATGGTGCGCATAGGCGCCGCGATTTTTGGCGCCCGGCCCAGCAAAGAATAACCATGCTAAAGAACAACAATGCTAGATAATCAGACCCATATCAGTTTCATCGGCGGCGGCAACATGGCGCGCGCGCTGATCGGCGGCCTGCTGCAACAGGGCTTTGCCGCCGGCAACATCAATGTCGTTGAGCCCGACCATGAGAAGCGCGAGCGACTGCAGCAAGACCTCGGCGTCAAGACCAGCGAGCAGCTGCCCAGCGTACAGGCTGCAGACGTCATCGTGCTGGCAGTCAAACCCCAACAGTTGCGCGATCTCGCCATTTTTCTCGGCAGCCTGCTAAAACGACAACTCGTGGTATCGATCGCCGCCGGCGTGCGCAGCCAGGATCTGTCGCGCTGGCTCGGCGGCTACCAGGCCGTGGTGCGCGCCATGCCCAACACGCCGGCGCAGGTACGGGCCGGCGTTACCGCATTGTTCGCCATGCCGGGCGTAAGCGCGCAGCAGCGCGAACAGGCCAGCGCCTTGCTTAACGCCGTCGGACAGACGCTATGGCTGACCGACGAGCAGCAGATGGACGCCGTAACCGCCATCTCCGGCAGCGGACCGGCCTATGTGTTCTATTTCATCGAAGCCTTGCAGCAGGCGGCGCTCGACCTCGGTCTGCCGCCCGAGCAGGCGCGCATGTTGAGCTTGCATACCTTTGCCGGTGCCAGCGCGCTGGCCGTGCACAGTGCCGACGATCCGGCCAGTTTGCGCGAACAGGTCACGTCCAAGGGCGGAACTACCGAGCGTGCGCTACTCTCCATGCAGGAAGCGCAGGTCAAGCCGGCCATCGAACGCGCGGCGGCGGCGGCGGCGGAGCGCTCGCGCGAACTCGGAGACCTGCTGGGCAAGAACTAAACATAGGAAAATTGATGATAGCCAACGCCTTGAGCTTTTTACTGCACACCATACTCGGCCTGTTTACGCTGGCGGTACTGCTGCGCTTCTATCTGCAGCTGACCGGTGCGCCCTTCCACAACCCGGCGTCGCAGGCCGTGGTGGCGCTGACCAATTTCGCCGTACGGCCGTTGCGCCGCATCGTGCCGGGTTGGCGCGGCCTTGATCTCTCCACGCTGCTGCTCGCTTTCTTCGGCCAGTTCCTGCTGCAGCTGGGCACGTTGTGGCTGCACGATTTCCCGCTGCTGGTCGCCGGTCATGTGATCTGGATCGTGCTGCTCGGGCTGGCGCTGGTAGGCGTGCTCAAGCTCAGTGTCTACATTTTTCTCTATGCCGTGCTGCTGCAGGCGATCTTGAGCTGGATCAACCCCTATACGCCCATCACGCCGGTGCTCAACGCGCTGACCGAGCCGCTGTTGCGGCCGCTGCGCCGTTATATCCCATCGGCCGGCGGCATCGACCTGACGCCGCTTGCCGTCTTCATCCTCGCCGAAATGCTGCTGATCGTCGTGGTGGCGCCGCTGGAACAGCAGCTGCTGCGCATGTTCTAGCAGACGACGCTGCAGTTCAGAGCAGCACGATATCGAAGGTTTCCTGCGAATACTGGGGCTCGGACTGTAGCGACACCGGCTTGCCGATAAAGTCGGACATATTGGCCAGATTTTGCGACTCCTCGTCGAGCAGCAGGTCGATCACCTTCTGCGACGCCAGCACGCGGAACTCCCTGGCATTGAACTGGCGCTCGTGGCGCATCAGTTCGCGAAAAATCTCGTAACACACGGTCTGCGCCGTCTTCAGTTCGCCGCGGCCCTGGCAAGCCGGGCACGGTTCGCACAGGATGTGCGCCAGGCTTTCGCGCGTGCGCTTGCGCGTCATTTCCACCAGTCCCAGCGCCGAGAAGCCGTTGATGGTGGTACGCGCGCGATCCTTGGCCACGGCCTTGCGCAATTCCTCGAGCACGGCGTTGCGCTGGCCGTCCTCGTCCATGTCGATGAAATCGATGATGATGATGCCGCCCAGGTTACGCAGGCGCAGCTGGCGCGCGATGCATTGCGACGCCTCGAGATTGGTCTTGAAGATGGTATCGGACAGGCTGCGGCCGCTGACGAAACTGCCGGTATTGACGTCCACCGTGGTCAGCGCCTCGGTCTGGTCGAAGATCAGGTAGCCGCCGGACTTGAGCTCGACCTTGCGCGACATGGCGCGCTCGATCTCGTCCTCGACGCTGTAGAAGTCGAACAATGGCCGCTCGCCCTGGTAATGCTCCAGCCGCGGCACTGCACCGGTGGCGTAGAGCCGGGCGAAATCGTGCATCTTCTGCCAGGTTTCGCGCGAATCGACGAGGATACGGTCGGTATAGTCGCACAGCATGTCGCGCAGCACGCGCATCGGCAGGTCGAGGTCGTGGAAAATCAACGAGCGATCTACGGCTTCGCGACTGGTCGCCTGGATGTTGTCCCACACCTTGTGCAGGTAATCGATATCGGCCAGCAGTTCGTCGTCGGTCGCCGTTTCCGACATGGTGCGGATGATGTAGCCGCCACGGCGGTCTTCGGGCAAAAGCCGTAGCAGACGGTCGCGTAGCTGCTCGCGCTCAACTTCGTCCTCGATGCGTTGCGACACACCGATGTGCTGCTGTTGCGGCAGGTAGACGAGAAAACGGCCGGCAATGCTGATCTGCGTGGTGAGGCGAGCGCCCTTGGTACCGATCGGCTCCTTGATCACCTGCACCATGAGCGGCTGCCCTTCGTGCAATACTTCCTGGATGGTCTTCGCCATATCGGCGCCGCTGCATTCGAGGATATCGGCCACGTGCAGGAAAGCCGCGCGCTGCAGGCCGATCTCGACGAAAGCCGATTGCATGCCCGGCAACACGCGGCACACGGCGCCGCGGTAGATATTGCCGACCAGTCCGCGTGAAGTGCCGCGCTCGATATGCAGCTCCTGCACCACACCCTGCTCCATGATGGCCACACGCGTTTCCTGTGGCGTCACGTTGATCAGTATTTCCTCACTCATTTTGCAGCATGCTTTCTTGTTGTTGCTTGTTCGGACGCTGGATCAGCGCCTCGCGTCATTATGAATCCGCGGGGAGACATCCATTTACAATATAGGAACACCGGCGTTTTTCAACAAGCGCGCCGTTTCATGCACGGGCAACCCCATGACGCCGGTGTAGCTGCCCTCGATACGCCGGATAAAAATGCCGGCCAGACCCTGGATACCATAGGCGCCGGCCTTGTCGAATGGCTCGCCGCTGGCGATATAAGCAGTAATTTCATCCTCGCTTATCGCCGCCATCTGCACGCGCGTGGTCGAAAGCGCGGTAATTACACCGTGTTGGGTGGCCAGTGCCAGCCCGGTATACACCTCGTGCCAGCGGTCGGACATGCGGCGCAGCATCATGCGCGCATCTTCGTCATTCGCCGGCTTGCCGAGGATAAGGCCATCGATACTGACAGCCGTATCGGCAGCGAGAACGGGCCGGTCCAGGCCCGGTCCGGCTTCCAGCTGCTGCGCGCAGACGGCGGCCTTGCTCGCCGCAAGACGCAGCACGTATTGCTCGGGCTGTTCGCCGACCAGCAGCGATTCGTCGATATCGGACGGCAGCACACTGAAACGTACGCCCAGTTGCTGCAGAATTTCTGCGCGCCTGGGCGAGCGTGACGCCAGATAGATGGATGGAACCGCAGCTTCTGTGTTTACATGCATGGCAAGGCCGGATGTTGCGTCAGGCTTTGCATACTAACAGCCCGCCCGCAATTGCCAAACCGCTCGCCACACAAGGACTGCCATGACCGAATGGGATTATTTGTTCAAGACCGGCATCGCGTTGTTCGCCATCGTCAATCCGGTCGGCACGCTGCCGGTTTTCATGAGTGCGACGCACGGCTGGTCAATAGAAGATCGCGCGCGTACTGTGAAGCTGGTGGCGTTGACGGTATTCCTCGTGCTGGCCATGTCATCCCTGCTCGGTGACAAGATACTGGCTTTTTTCAGCATCAGCATTCCCTCGTTCCAGGTCGGCGGCGGCATTCTGCTGATGCTGATCGCGATTTCCATGATGCACGGCCGGCAAAGCTATGCGCGACAGACGCCGGAGGAAGCGCTGGCAGCAGCCAATCGTGACGAAGTCGCCGTGGTACCGCTCGGCATTCCGCTACTGGCAGGACCCGGCGCCATCAGCAGCATGATCATCGCCGCGCAGCAAAGCGGCAATTTCTGGGGCCATGCCTCCTTGATCATCCCAGCCGCTGCGGTCAGTGCGCTGGTCGGCTTGATCCTGGCCATGTCCGGCCCGATCGCGCATCGGCTCGGCACCATCGGCATCAATGTCGTCACGCGTCTCATGGGGCTGATCCTGGCGGCAATGGCGGTGGAATTCATTGCTCGCGGCGCGGCGGCCCTGTTTCCCGGTCTGGCCTGAGCTCGCGTCGGGTTTCTTAAGCGGCATGTGCGCGTTAGAATGTCGCCTTTTGCAGTGATCACGTCATGATCTGGAAGCCCAATACCACGGTCGCCGCCATCGTCGAGCAGGGAGGCAAGTTCCTGCTGGTCGAAGAAGAAACGGCCGATGGTATCCGCCTCAACCAGCCTGCGGGCCATCTCGAGAACAATGAAACGCTACTGCAGGCCGTGGTGCGCGAGACCGACGAAGAAACCGCCTACCGCTTCCAGCCCGAAGCGCTGCTCGGGGTCTATCAATGGAAGCATCCGGACAAGGATCTGACCTATCTGCGTTTCGCCTTCATCGGCTCGGTATCCGACCATCGCCCCCAACAGCAACTGGACGCCGGCATCCTGCGCGCGGTATGGCTGGATATTGAGCAGATACGTGCCAGCCGCCCTATACACCGCAGCCCACAGGTGATGACCTGCATCGAGCATTACCTCGCCGGTCAGCGCTTTCCGCTGGCGGCGCTCACTCATCTATAAACTAGTAGAATTCCATCCATGAAGAAAAAAGTGGTTGTCGGCATGTCCGGCGGCGTCGATTCCTCGGTGGCCGCCCTGCTGCTCAAGGAACAGGGCTATGACGTCGTCGGCCTGTTCATGAAGAACTGGGAAGACGACGATACCGACGAATACTGCTCGTCCAAGCAGGACCTGATCGACGCCGTCGCCGTGGCCGACCGCATCGGCATCGAAATCGAGGCGGTGAATTTCTCCAGGGAATACAAGGAACGCGTGTTCGCCAATTTCCTCGAGGAATACGAGGCCGGGCGCACGCCGAATCCCGACATCCTGTGCAATGCAGAAATCAAGTTCAAGGCTTTTCTCGACCATGCCATGGGCCTGGGCGCCGACCTGATTGCTACCGGCCATTACGCCCAGGTGCGCGAAAAGAACGGGCTATTCCAGTTGCTGAAAGCCGACGACGGCAGCAAGGACCAGAGCTATTTCCTCTATCGCCTGAACCAGGCGCAGCTGTCGAAAACGCTGTTCCCGCTCGGCCACCTGCTCAAGCGCGAAGTGCGCGAGATTGCACGCAAAGCGGGATTGCCCACCAGCGAGAAGAAGGATTCCACCGGCATCTGCTTCATCGGCGAACGGCCGTTCCGCGAATTCCTCAATCGCTACCTGCCGCGCACGCCGGGCGAAATGCAAACGCCCGACGGTAGGATCGTCGGCGAACACGAAGGCTTGATGTATTACACGCTGGGCCAGCGTCAGGGCCTGGGGATAGGCGGTTCGCGCGACAGCAACGGCGAGCCGTGGTTCGTCGCCGGCAAGGACATGCAGCGCAACGTGCTCGTCGTGGTGCAAGGCCACGGTCACCCGCTATTGCAAGGCGACAGCCTGGTGGCGAGCCAATTGCACTGGATTGCCGGCTACGAACCGCGTACGCACTGGGTCTATGCGGCCAAGACGCGCTATCGCCAACCCGATGCGCCGTGCGAGATCGACCGGCTCGAAGGCGATGTGGTCGAAGTGCATTTCGGCCAGCCGCAATGGGCGATCACGCCCGGGCAATCCGTAGTGGTCTACGAAAGCCAGGTCTGTCTCGGCGGCGGCATCATCACTGGCGCGCCAACGTAGGGTTTGCAACCACAGGTTGCGAACCGATGTTTGCGAAAGGCGCAGGGTGCGAGGCGTGAGGTGCGCAAATAAGTGCGCACACCCCACCGGTTATCGTATGAAAGGATAATGCGGTAGGGTTTGCAACCACAGGTTGCGAACCGCTTTCCGAAAGGGATGCGATGCGCAAACGAGTTTGCATACCTACGTTTGCGTCAAAGTGATTGAGGATTCAAGCCGCGGCGGGCGGAATGGTGTCGCTGAATGAGGGGCGCTTCAGCATCTTGGCATAATGCCGCGCCAGGTTGGGATACTGCGTCTGCCAATCGATGTGCTTGTAGCGCGAGACGAGATAGCCGAGCAGGCAGCCGAGGGCGATGTCGGCCAGGCTGAAGGTTTCGTTGACGCACCATTTGCTCTTGCCGAGGTCGTTACTCAACGCCTTGAGACCACGCTCGACCTTGCCGATCTGCTTGGCGATCCAGTCGGCGTCCTGCAGATGCTCAGGCCGGCGCGACTCCAGCCTGGCGGCCACGGCAGCATCGCATACACCGTCGGCCAGCGCTTCCCAGCGCTTGACCAAAATGCGCTGGTTGGGGTCCTGCGGCAGCAGATGCGCCACCGGCGTGCGATTATCCAGATACTCGGCGATCACGCGCGAATCGAACAGGCTTTCGCCGCCGTCGAGCACCAGCACCGGCACCTTGCCGAGCGGATTGAGATCGCTGACGGGGCTATCCGGCGCCGACAACACCACGGCCGACATTTCGATTTCTATGCGTTTCTCAGCCGCGACGATGCGTACCTTGCGCGCATATGGGCTGGACAGAGAATACAAAAGTTTCATGTTTATGCGCCGGTTGAAACACAGAAGATATTAATCGCGCAGCTATTATAATGTAAATCATGAATACCGCTTTACCGCTTACCGGGCGCGAACTGAGCCCATCTTTGCTGCACGCGATCGACAATGCGGTACGCCGCGCCATCGACGAGGATATCGGCCAGGGTGACCTGACCGCCGAGCTGGTGCCGCCAATGCAGCTGGCCCGCGCTACCATCATCTGCCGCGAACCGGCCGTCATCTGCGGCCAGCCCTGGGTGGAGCGCTGTTTTCAGCAGCTGGCACCGGACAGTGAAATCCGCTGGCAGGCGGCGGAAGGCGATGAGGTCAGTGCCGGCCAGACACTATGCGTGCTGCAGGGCCATGCGCGCGCACTGCTGACGGCCGAGCGCTGTGCGCTCAATTTCCTGCAGACGCTGTCGGCGACGGCGACCGCAACGCGACGCTATGTCGATGCCGTAGCCGACACCCAGGCGCGCATCATGGACACGCGCAAGACGCTGCCCGGCCTGCGCCTCGCGCAGAAATACGCCGTGACCGTCGGCGGCGGCATGAACCAGCGGCTCGGCCTCTACGACGGTATCCTGATCAAGGAAAACCACATCGCCGCAGCAGGCGGCATCGCGGCCGTATTGCAGGCGGCACGGCGCATCGGCGGCGACGTGCCGGTGCAGATCGAAGTGGAAACCCTTGCCGAATTGCAGGCGGCGCTGGATGCCGGCGCCAGGCTCATCCTGCTCGACAATTTCAGCCTGGACGACTTGCGTGCCGCAGTAAAAATCACGGCCGGCCGCGCGGCTCTGGAGGCCTCGGGCAACATCCATCTCGGCAACGTACGCGAAGTCGCGCTGACCGGCGTCGACCGCATTTCCATCGGCGGCCTGACCAAACACATACAAGCCATCGATCTTTCCATGCGTTTCGAGGCATCCTGACCATGAACAAGCCCGCCGTCCTGCATGCGTCGCAAGGCGCGCTGACGCTGGGCGATGTGCTGCGCATGCTGGTCGGCGACGGTCTTATCGACAAGACGCAGGCCCAGCAACTGTATCGTGATCGCCAGATGGATCGTTCCGGCATGCATCCGCTGGTCGTCATCGGCGAGCAGCGCTGGAACAGCCTGATCGCGCCGCACAAGCCGATTACGGTGGAAAGCCTGATCATGTGGCTGGCCAAGCGCGCGGACCTGGACTATTACCATATCGATCCGCTCAAGCTCGATTTCGGCTCGATCGCGCAGATCATGTCCAAGGCTTACGCCGAACGCCTCGGGATCATGCCGGTCAAGGCCGGTCCGCAGGAGGTCGTCATCGCCACGGCCGAACCCTATCAGGTGGACTGGGTGCGCGATCTCGAACGCGCGCTCGGCAAAACCATCAAGCTGGTGCTGGCCAATCCGCTCGACATCAAGCGCTACCTTCCCGAAATCTACAATCTCGCCAATTCGATCAATCTCGCCAATACGGCCAAGGCGGGCCAGATCGTCGGCGTGCAGAATTTCGAGCAGCTGGTCGAACTCGGCAAGAACAAGAATCTCGACGCCAACGAGCAGCACGTGGTCAATATTGTCGACTGGCTGTTCAAGTATGCCTTCGAGCAGCGCGCCAGCGACATCCATCTGGAGCCGCGACGCGCGGTGGGCATCATGCGTTTTCGCATCGATGGCGTGCTGCACCAGGTCTACCAGTTGCCGACCAACATCATGAATGCCATCACCAGCCGCATCAAACTGCTGGGACGCATGGACATGGTGGAAAAACGCCGGCCGCAGGACGGTCGCATCAAGACGTTGAGCGCCGAGGGCGCCGAAGTCGAGCTGCGGCTTTCCACCATGCCCACCGCGTTCGGCGAGAAGATGGTCATGCGGGTGTTCCGGCCCGATATCCTGGTCAAGGATTTCGTCGAACTCGGTTTTTCCCCGGCGCAGGCAACGCTATGGGACGAGTGGACGCGCCATCCCAACGGCCTCATTCTCGTCACCGGTCCCACCGGTTCGGGCAAGACCACCACGCTCTATTCCACGCTCAAGCATCTCGCCACGCCCGAGGTCAACGTCTGCACCGTGGAGGAGCCGATCGAAATGGTCGAACCCGCCTTCAACCAGATGCAGGTGCAGCACAACATCGACCTCACCTTCGCCGACGGCATCCGCACCTTGCTGCGGCAGGATCCCGACATCATCATGGTCGGCGAGATTCGCGACCGCGAAACCGCCGAAATGGCGATACAGGCCGCATTGACCGGCCACCTCGTGCTGTCCACGCTGCATACCAACGACGCGCCGGCCGCCATCACGCGCCTGCTCGACCTTGGCGTACCGTCCTATCTGATTCACTCGGCCGTGCTCGGCATCATGGCGCAGCGTCTGCTACGCACGCTGTGCCCGGTGTGCAAGACGCCGGCGCCGATCACGCAACCGGCCTGGGACGAACTCGTCGGTCAGTGGAAACTGCCGAAGCCGGAACAGATTCACGTTGCCAACGGCTGCCTGGAATGCCGCAATACCGGCTTCCGCGGCCGCAGCGGGATTTATGAGATGCTGACCATCAGCCCGGCATTGAAAAAACTCATCACGCAGAATGCCGATCTGGCCCGGATCAAGACCCAAGCCTACCGCGAAGGCATGCAGCCACTCATGATCAATGGGGCGGAAAAAGTCGCCGCCAGCCTCACCACAATAGAAGAGCTGCTCAAAGTCGCGCCGTCACCCATCGATTAGGCGAGAATCAGGCCCTTGTCACGGGCGCTTTTATTGGATTGACCTTGACCAAAACCCCTCAAACAGATAGTGTTCAGGGTTCCCTAATATTCAGTAAAAACAAGCCAGATTCCTATGGAAGACCGAGCGAACCCGTCGACATCCCCCATTAACGGCGCCGAAATCGTCATCCGCTGCCTGCAGGAGGAAAACGTCAAGTTCGTTTTCGGTTATCCCGGCGGCGCTGTTCTCAACATTTACGACGAGATTTTCAAGCAGGACAAGTTCAAGCACGTCCTGGTGCGCCACGAACAGGCGGCAGTGCATGCAGCGGACGCCTATTCGCGCGCGACGGGTGAAGTCGGCGTAGCGCTGGTCACTTCGGGGCCGGGCGCGACCAATGCCGTCACCGGCATTGCCACGGCTTACATGGATTCGATTCCGCTGGTGGTCATCAGCGGCCAGGTCAGTACGCCGGCGATCGGCATGGACGCGTTTCAGGAAGTCGACATGGTCGGCATCACGCGTCCGTGCGTAAAGCACAACTTCCTGGTCAAGGACGTGCGCGATATCGCCGCCACCATCAAGAAGGCCTTCTTCATCGCCGCCAGCGGCCGGCCCGGCCCGGTCGTGGTCGACGTTCCCAAGGACATCACTTCACATACGGCGATTTTCGACTATCCGCAATCGATCGAGATGCGCTCCTACACGCCTATCGTCAAGGGGCATACGGGCCAGATCAAAAAGGCGGTCAAGCTGATGCTGGAAGCCAAGCGGCCGTTCATTTACACCGGCGGCGGCGTGGTGCTGGGCGACGCATCGGCGGAGCTGATCAAGCTGGCACGCAAGCTCGGCTTCCCGATTACCAGCACGCTGATGGGTCTTGGCGGCTACCCGGCCACGGATAAACAGTTCGTCGGCATGCTCGGCATGCACGGCACGCTGGAAGCCAACATGGCAATGCAGGACTGCGACGTGCTGATCGCCATCGGCGCCCGTTTCGACGACCGCGTCATCGGCAATCCCGAGCATTTCTTCCGCAAGGATCGCGTCATCATTCATGTCGACGTCGATCCGTCGTCGATCTCCAAGCGCGTGAAAGTCGATGTGCCCATCGTCGGTCACGTGCAGTCGGTCCTGGCCGAAATGAACGAGCTGCTGGATGCCGACGACCGGCAAACCGATCCCGACGCACTCAAGGCCTGGTGGACGCAGATCGAAGCCTGGCGCAGCAAGAACTGCCTCAACTACGATCGCAACAGCGACATCATCAAGCCGCAATACGTGGTTGAAAAGCTGTGGGAAATCACCGGCGGCGATGCCATCATCACCTCCGATGTCGGCCAGCACCAGATGTGGGCGGCGCAGTATTACAAGTTCGATAAGCCGCGGCGCTGGATCAATTCAGGCGGCCTCGGCACCATGGGCGTCGGCCTGCCGTACGCCATGGGCGCGCAGCTTGCGCAACCGGATGCCACGGTGGCCTGCATCACGGGCGAAGCCTCGATCCAGATGTGCATTCAGGAGCTGTCGACCTGCAAGCAGTTCCACCTGCCGATCAAGATCATCAACTTGAACAACCGCTACATGGGCATGGTGCGCCAGTGGCAGCAGTTCTTCTACGGCAACCGCTATTCCGAATCGTACATGGATGCGCTGCCCGATTTCGTCAAACTGGCCGAAGCCTATGGCCATGTCGGCATGAAGATCGAAAAGCCGTCCGACGTCGAAGGCGCGCTCAAGGAAGCGTTCGCCATGAAGGAACGCCTGGTGTTCATGGATTTCATCACGGACCAGAAGGAAAACGTTTTCCCCATGGTGCCGGCCGGCAAGGGCCTGTCGGAACTTATCCTGGCGGAGGATCTGTAACATGAAGCACATCATCTCTCTGCTGATGGAAAACGAGGCTGGCGCGCTGTCGCGCGTCGCCGGCCTGTTTTCGGCGCGCGCCTACAACATCGAGTCGCTGACCGTGGCGCCGACCGAAGACGCCACGCTGTCGCGCATGACCATCGTCACCTCGGGCTCGGACGAAGTGATCGAGCAGATCATCAAACAGCTCAACAAGCTGGTAGACGTGGTCAAGGTGCTCGACCTCAACGACGGTCGTTATATCGAACGCGAGCTGATGCTGGTCAAGGTCAAGGCGACCGGGCCGTTCCGCGATGAAATGAAGCGCATGTGCGACATTTTCCGCGGCCGCATTATCGATGTCGCCGACGGCAGCTACACCATCGAACTGACGGGTTCAGGCTCCAAACTGGACGCCTTCCTCGAATCTCTCGACAAGGCCGCCATCCTCGAAACCGTACGTACCGGTGCTTCCGGCATCGGGCGCGGCGACCGCATTCTCAAACTATAAGCAGCACAAGATCAGGCAAATTCAGAAAAGTATCGAAAGGGTGAACATGAAAGTTTATTACGACAAAGACGCCGACCTCTCCATCATCAAGAAGCTCAAGGTCACGATCGTCGGCTACGGCTCCCAGGGCCATGCGCATGCGCAGAACCTCAAGGATTCCGGCGTCGATGTCACGGTTGGCCTGCGCCGCGCGGGCAGCTCCTGGGCCAAGGCCGAGAATGCCGGCCACAAGGTGGCGGAAATCGCCGATGCGGTAAAAAGTGCAGACGTCGTCATGCTGCTGCTGCCTGACGAAAACATGGCCGAAATCTACCATGCCGAAGTTGCGTCCAACCTGAAGAAAGGCGCCGCGCTGGCCTTTGCCCACGGCTTCAATGTTCATTACAACCAGATCGTGCCGAACAAGGATACGGACGTCATCATGATCGCACCCAAGGGTCCGGGCCACACCGTGCGTTCCGAATACCTCAAGGGCGGCGGCGTGCCTTCGCTGATCGCCGTCTACCAGGACGCTTCGGGCAAGGCCAAGGATATTGCACTGTCGTACGCTGCGGCTAACGGCGGCACCAAGGGCGGCGTCATCGAGACCGACTTCCGCGAAGAAACCGAAACCGACCTGTTCGGCGAACAGGCCGTGCTGTGCGGCGGCGCCGTCGAACTGATCAAGGCCGGCTTCGAAACCCTGGTTGAGGCCGGTTATGCACCGGAAATGGCCTACTTCGAGTGCCTGCACGAGATGAAGCTGATCGTCGACCTCATGTATGAAGGCGGCATCGCCAACATGAACTACTCGATCTCCAACAACGCTGAATACGGCGAATACGTCACCGGCCCGCAAGTCATCAACGACGAATCGCGCTGGGCGATGAAGGAAGCGCTGACCAACATTCAGAATGGCGAATACGCCAAGCGCTTCATCCTCGAAGGCCGTACCGGCTATCCCGAGATGACCGCGCGTCGCCGTCTGAATGCTGCGCATCCGATCGAGCAGGTCGGCGGCAAGTTGCGTTCGATGATGCCGTGGATCAGCAAGAACAAACTGGTCGACCAATCGAAGAACTGATTTTCCCTGCCATTCCGGCGCAAGCCGGAATGACAATCTGAAGCAGCATTTCCTAAAAGGGCAGGCGCACAGCGTCCTGCCCTTTTAGTTTTTGACGGGGTGGTTCCTGTCCTTCATCGCCAATATTCCATGTTGCGGTGCGCAAATAAACTTTGCACACCCTACGTGTAAGATACGTAGGGTGTGCAAGCACCGCTTGCGCACCTTGTAGCTGCCCCAATGGCAAGCGGCCCCCTTACCCCCTCGCAATTGCCTCCGCTGCCCCGCACTTTCCCCGTCTTGACGCTATAATCCCCCATCCTTATGTCCAGGTGCCCCGCGTGTTTAACCGTCTCGCCGTCCTCCATCAATATCTGTTGCCGAAACAATTCATTACCGTACTCGCCGGAAAGTTCGCCAGTGCGCGCGCCGGCCGCCTCACCACCTGGGTGATTCGCTGTTTCGTCAGGCATTACGGCGTCAACATGCAGGAAGCGGTGGAACCGGACGTCAGCCGCTACGCCACCTTCAATGAATTCTTCACGCGGCCCTTGCGGCCAGAAGCGCGGCCGCAGACATCATGCGATTACCTATGTCCGATCGATGGCGCTGTCAGTCAGTTCGGCCGCATCGAAGCCGGCAGGATCTTCCAGGCAAAGGGACATGACTATTCCGCGCTGGAACTGTTGGGCGGCGATCACGCGCTAGCCGCGCAATTCGAGCATGGCAGTTTCGCCACGCTATACCTCAGCCCCAAGGATTATCATCGTATCCATATGCCGTGCGATGGCCGCCTGCAACGCATGATCTATGTGCCTGGCGCGCTGTTCTCGGTCAACCCGACCACGGCGCGCGGCGTGCCGCGGCTGTTTGCGCGCAACGAGCGCGTCATCTGCGAGTTCGCGTCGGAACGCGGCGTTTTCGTCGTTGTACTGGTGGGCGCCACCATCGTCGGCAGCATGCAGACGGTATGGCATGGCGTGGTCAACCCGACGCGCACGGGCAGGATGCGCGAATGGCGCTATAAAGATGGTATCTTGCTGCGCAAGGGCGAAGAAATGGGGCGGTTCCTGCTGGGCTCGACCGTGGTCATGCTGTTTCCAAAGGAAACCTTGCGCTTCAATCCGGAATGGTCGCCTCAGCGCTTGGTGTGCATGGGGGAAATGATGGCGACGAACGCCGCCTAGCCGTGGAGTTTCGCCAGATAGGCGTTACTTGAACAAGATGGCACGCATGGCGTCCTGCGCCTGCTGACGGCCGCGCAGCTCCAGATGGCTTGCCAGCTCGTTGAGCGCCAGGCGATAGACTTCGCGCTTGAAGTCGATGACATTGTCCATCGGCCCCCAGTAATCGTTCCAGCGCCAGGCATCGAATTCGGGATGCGCGCAGGCGCGTAGCGAGACATCGCAATCGCGGCCCACCATGCGCAGCAGAAACCAGATTTGCTTCTGGCCCTTGTAGCTGCCGCGCCATTCGCGCTTGATCCAATTGGTCGGCACATCGTAACGCAGCCAGTCGCGCGTGCGGCCAAGAATGCGCACGTGCTCGGGGCGCAAACCGACCTCCTCCATGAGCTCGCGATACATCGCCTGCTCCGGACTTTCGCCTTGCTTGATACCACCTTGCGGAAACTGCCAGGAGTGCTCGCGAATTCGCTTGCCCCAGAACACCTCGTTGTGGGCATTGCACAGAATGATGCCTACATTCGGGCGATATCCCTCGCGATCTATCATGACCCAACTACCTCATTAATTTAATGCAATTTTTCCACATTTCGGCCCGGATTGAAAGGTTGGCATGAAGTGCTGCGTTATCAGTCCGTTACACGTGGAGCCGCTATTGTTGACGCTATTCGAGGCTGCCGCTTATACTTAAAAAGTCAACCATCCGCAGCCAAACACGTTTGTCCATCTAACATCAACGCACGTCCTGGAACCTGTTGAAACTTCACACTCTGATCATTGCCGGCAGCGCGCTTTTCTTTTGCCTGCTCAACCCGAGCTGGGCCGCCAGCCGCGCCTACATCACCAATCAGGGCAGCGATAACGTCTCGGTCATCGACACCGGCAGCCGTGCGGTCATCGCCACTATTCCAGTGGGCAAAGGCCCGGTCGGCGTCGCCGTTTCCGCCAAACTTAACCGCGTTTATATTTCCAGCGTCGACGGGCAATCCGTTTCCGTCATCGACAGCAATACCAACAAAGTGATCGACCAACTTGCCATTGACGGCTCCCCGGTCGGCGTCGCCTTGTCGCCGGACAGCAAAGTGCTCTACGTCGCCGACTGGTTCGACGACCGCGTGCTGGCGATCAACACCGCCGATCCGGCACAACGCCGCGAGATCGCCATCGGCAAGGCCCCGGCAGGCCTGATTGCCAGCCCGGACGGCAGGCGGCTCTATGTGGCCAACCGCGATAGCAATGACGTCGCCGTTATCGACACTGACAGCCTGCAGGTGCTCGCGCGCGTCGATGTCGGCACCCATCCGTTCGGCATCGCGCTCAGCCCGAACGGTAGTGAGCTCTACAGCGTCAATGTGCACGCCAACTCGATTTCCGTGGTCGACACCGCCACCTACAAAACCGCCACCATCGCCGTCGGCGAGCATCCGTATTGCGTGACCACCAGTGCCGACGGCAAGCGCATCTACGTGAGCAATACACAGGGCGACAGCATCTCGGTGATCGATACCGCCACGCGCAAAGTGATCGCCACGGTGGATGTCGGCAGCTTTCCCGAAGGCATCAACTACGACCCGGCCACCCAGAACATCTACGTCGCCAACTGGTTCGACGGCTCAGTTTCAGTGATCGACGCTTCCAGCAACAAGCTCGTCGCCGACATCGATACCGGCACCGAAAGCCGGTCGTTCGGCCGGTTCATTGTTGAAGCGCACTGATTGAGGATCCAATAGTTTCAGGATTCGCACGCTGCATCAAAAGTAAACTTGATTAACCACAATGGAGAAAGACGCATGAAAAAGCTCTTAGTACTCGCTTCCCTGGCCCTGCTGCCGCTGACCGCAGCCGCCCACGGCCCTTCGCCGCAAAAGGTCGAGAAGACCGTGACCATCAAGGCCGAACCGGCCAAGGTCTGGGCTATCGTCAAGGATTTCGGTGCCATTGATAAATGGCACCCCGCCGTCACCAGCAGCAAGCTTGAGAAAAAAGGCGGCGACACTTTCCGCCACCTCAAGCTCAAGGATGGCGGCACCATCCTCGAAAAACTGCGCAGCGCCGATGACGACAACATGCAGCTCAAGTATGAAATCGTCGAATCCACCCTGCCCTTCACCGACTACTACTCGGTCATGAAGGTCAAGCCGGGCGCAAATGCCGGTGAAACCACCGTTACCTGGATGGGCCGCTTCTACCGCATGTACAAGCTCAACCCGCCCATTCCCAAGGGCCAGGATGACGAAACCGCCATCGCTGCCGTTACCGGCATCTACGATGCTGGCCTCGCAGGCCTGAAGAAGGCTGCTGAGGGCAAGTAAGCCTGGAAGCGACGGATATAGTCACTATGTGACAAATTTCGTCACGCTGGAACAAAAAAGCGGAGAGCATTCTCCGCTTTTTTATTTCTGCAATCCCCGGAATAACAACACTTTCATGCCGCTTTTCATTTCTGGCACGGCACTTGCTGTATAGCTGTTACGTGCTGTCGCCCTGGCGATGGCGCTACGGTTCAATAACTTTAAAGGGGTTTAGATTATGAAACGCGTACAACAGGGTTTTACCTTGATCGAACTGATGATCGTTGTGGCGATTATCGGTATTTTGGCTGC
>CBILOJ010000011.1:0-18655 GCA_966238525.1 uncultured Methylophilaceae bacterium
CCGCGTCGTAACAATTGCTGAGTCCCATTCCAGCTGCGTTTGCCTTTGGACGGTTTGAACCGATCGAGAAGGCGTTTGTGCAGATGCATGCGCAGCGGCTGCTTGATAACGAGCTTTGCCTGGGGATTGCGCGGGTCCGCCACTGACCAAACGATGTTGCGTGCCTTCCGTAGCAGGGCATCCCGCGGTGGCGAGTCAATACGGTCCGGATGGAGCTGGCTCATGATAAGCGCCGCCTGCTGTGCGTCTGCGGCCTGGATCAAGCCTTGCCAGCCTGCGTCCCGAAAGAGGTAATGGGAAACGCCTTCGGCATGACGGTCGATAACCACTTTTTCAAGGATGTCAGCCCCAGGACGGACATGGGTCGGGTACTCTGCCGGCCAATGAAGATAGAGCGGCGACTCGGTGACAAGATGCGGTACAACCTCAAGTTGAACGCCATCGCGGTCAAGGCAGATAGCCGCCTGCAGGTCGTCCTGGCTGTAGATATCCTCTATCGCTGCCGCATGTCCATTATTGGTCCAGGCCGCATGCAAGCGTCGCGTGGGAGAGGTGAAGACGTGAACCTCCAGCCCTTCCGCGGTACTGACCGGACCTTCGTAATGCATGCCGGGAATCAATTGGTTGAAAGTACGATAGGCGCGAAAGGCGGGGCGTATGCGGTAATCGCCGAGCAAGCCCTGCAAATAAGCATAATGCGTAATGCGCTCCAATGCAGGGTAAGTGACGTGGCCATCGTCGACGAGGCCCTCGCGATGGCAGACAAGCGGTCCCCATGCTGCTCCCTTGAGCGCACCGGAAGCGGCGCATAGCAACATATAGCGTGCAAGATAATCGGCCTGTTTCTGTTCGCCATGCGCCAGTACCCGGCCTATGCGCGGCAGTGTCCAGAAGGCGGCGGGAGAGTAGAGGTCTGCTACGCCGTGATCACGGCCTATCTTATTCAGCAAGAATGCTTTCTTGACCAGATTGACGCGAATTCGACTCGCGTGCCGACGCCCTACAATTTTATGATCGTAGCGTTCCGGTTCGGTGCTGCGTTCGGAGAAGAGGTTGTTGGTATGGATGTCAGGCAGCTGACCGCGCGCCTGCAACAGGGACAATAGGCCGATGTTGTAGATCGGTTCGAAATCGGTAATGTTGGGACCGGCCAGGCGCAAGTTGCGTTTTTTTGCCTCTTCGAAGGCAATGCCCCAAGCCGACAGCAAACCGTTCAACGTGTAGCCGGCCCAGCGCCTGCGATTCACCGTGGCGCCAATTTCGACCGCCCACACCCGGCTACCGTAGCGGTCCAGGGTCTCTGCGACGAAACTGCGCCATTCCTCGCGCGCTGCTTCGCTATCCATGCGTTTCGCGGCCTCTCTGGGCTGGACGAGATGCAGCATGATCTCGAAAGGCTGTGCCATCAAGGCCTGCAACAGCCGGCCCGGTGGCCGGACAGCATCCCCATAGCTGAAATCCAGTCGTACACGCGCCACGCCCAACTCGTGCAAGCAGGCGATGACAAAATCGTCGATGGCCGGGTCGTCACCGGTCGCAACGCAAATGCCACTGAAATCCTGTGGTATGTCGTGGGCTGTCGGCGGTAAATGACTGTCCTGCGTAAACAGGCCTCCCCGCAGCACATAACGCAGAACGGCGCGTGTGAACAAGTGTGAAGTCTTGCCTGCGGGCAACGATGATGAGTTGAAGGAAGCAGGCTGTAACATGTTTTACTTTCTGCTGGCTGAAGTTGTGCTCTGCGGCGTATCGGGCATTTGATAACGCTGCTCGCGATAGAGCATGGCAGGTAACAGCACATGAGCCAAGGCGCGCTGTTGCAGGGCTCCGGCATTGGCTGGCGGCGGCACCATCTCCAGCTTTTTGTCCACCTTGTCGTAACGTGCATAGACGGCAGGTTGACCTGGACGCAGTATTACGGCGTCATGCCCTTCCATCCACGCGTAGTGCTGCTCAAACTGCATCATGGCGCGGCCGGCAAGATTTTCCGGCTCGCTGCTGATGTCGCGTCCGATCATCGGATGATCGGCTTCTATGCCCATCAGCGAAAGCGCCGTGACGGGCAGGTCGATCTGGCTGGCGACGGTCTGGATGCGTCTCGGCTTCAGGTCCGCACCCAGCATCAGGGCCGGGATATGGAAATTCTTGATCGGGACCAGGCTGTCGCCGCGGACGCGAATATCGTGGTCGGCAACGACGATGAACAGCGTATCCTGCCAGTAATCGCTGGCGCGCGCCTGCTCGAAAAACTTGCCCAGCGCATAATCGGCGTACTTGACGGCATTGTTCTCGGTGGCTTTCTTGTCGTCGTAGAGTTCGATGCGTCCGTCCGGGAATTCGAAAGGCGCATGGTTGGAAGAGGAGAAAACCAGGGTGAAGAAGGGTTTGCCCTGGGCATGCTGGGCACTGATCTGCTCGTGTGTCTTGCTGAAGAGATCCTCGTCGGACGCGCCCCAGCTGCCGACAAAGACGGGGGATGCAAAGTCCTTCTGATCGGTGACGGCCTGGAAGCCGTTGCCCATGAAAAAGCCGTTCATGTTGTCGAAGTGCGATTCGCCGCCATAGATGAATTCAGTGTGGTAGCCGCGGCTCGACAGCAGGCTGGCCAGCGAGAAAAAATTACGCTGCGACAGCGAAAGCTTGACCACGCTTTGCGCCGGCGTTGGCGGAAAGCCGGAAACCACGGCTTCGATGCCGCGCACGGAACGCGTTCCCGTGGCATACATTTCCTCGAACCACCACCCGAGCGTCTTGAGCTTTTCGAGTTCCGGGGTAACCGGCGTGCCTCCCAGCGATTCGACGAATGTCGCGCCCAGGCTTTCCTCGAGCACGACCACGAGATTGAGAGGCTGAGTGCGTTTGCGCGAAGGCATCAAATGGTTCAGAGTCGGCAGCTCTTCGTGATTCAGCATGGACGACGCGCCAAGCTGCTCTACGCGATATTCGTTGACGGTGCGGAGCAGGGCATCCGGCGCCATCCTGCCGTAGATCTCGCTCGACTTGTTTTCATGCTTGAGATTGTAGATTGCGTGTGTGACCGACCACGCGGAATTCAGGATCAGGCTGTTGACCATAGAGTCGGTGGCAATGGCGAACATGGCGGGATTCGCCGGCCGGTGGCCGGTGGACGACCGGATGGCGAAGGCCAGCAGCAGGAAGACCAGCGGCCAGGTCAGCAGCAGCAGGGTTGCGCTCCAGCTGTTTTCCATCGCGAGCCAGGGGCGCATGAAGCGCGCCATGAGCCAGATGGTAAGGCCGGTGACGAGCAACCCGAAAAAGACATGGACGCGAAAACCGCGCCAGAGCATGGACATTACTTCGTTCGGGTATTTCAGGTATTCGATGAAGAGCCGATTTGGCCGCACGTCGTATTCTGCGATGAAGCCCGGGGTCGCGGCCTCGAGGAAAAACAGCAGCGTGATGGCGGCGATGACCCAGAAAAATGTGAAGCTTTGCCAGGCTGGCCAAAGTCCGCTGAACGCCGCGAGCGGTACCAGCAATACCGGAATCAGGCAGATCAGCGACAGCATGATGATGTCCACGCGTACGCCCTGCAGCAGCATCTGGGGCGCAATGCCGGCGGCGGCGACGCGGTCCATCTGCCATAGCATCAGGCCCGCACGCGACAGGGTGAGGCAGACCAGGCCGACGATGAACAGGGCCACCAACGGCGAGTAGGGGCCGAACTGACCCAGCATACGCCAAAAGGCGCTGCTCATGGTTGAAACGGATCCTTCGGTCAGGCCTAGCGAGGCGATCGGCGGCATGGAAAATCTCGGAAAAGAGACGAGAATACGGGACTTTAGCCGCGGATGTTCGAATTATTGTCGAATTGTGTCAGCTCAATATGGGGAGCAGGCTCCCAGCCGGGCTTGCGGTATTCGGCCACGACATTGGTGAAGATGCCGCCGCGCACGTAAAACTTGGCCGTCAGGCGCATGAAGCGTGGAGCCGTCGACGCCACCAAATCGTCCAGAATCTGGTTGGTGACCGCTTCATGAAAGCAGCCTTCGTCGCGGAACGACCAGATATAGAGTTTGAGGCTCTTGAGTTCCACGCACTTCTGGTCGGGTATGTAATCGAGGTAGAGCACGGCGAAATCAGGCTGGCCAGTCTTGGGACACAAACAAGTGAATTCAGGGATTTCCATATGGATGTGGAAATCGCGTGCCGGAGCTGGATTGTCGAAGGTTTCTAGTGCTTTGCTGGGTTGACTGGACATGATGGGCTGCCGTATAAAATCAAATTCTGCGAGCCTCGTATTATACAATCGGATCAGCCATTAAACTGATAAAACCAAACTTGAACGCCAGAAACCTTGCCCATTGCGCCTCACCCACCTAAAGCTTGCCGGTTTCAAATCCTTCGTCGATCCGACCACCTTGCACATTCATGGTCAGCGGGTCGGCGTCGTCGGCCCCAACGGCTGCGGCAAGTCGAATGTCATGGAATCGATCCGCTGGGTGCTGGGCGAATCGAGTGCGCGCGAGATGCGCGGCGATTCGATGTCGGACGTCATATTCAATGGCTCGTCTGAACGCAAACCGGTGTCGCGCGCCAGCGTCGAACTGATTTTCGACAATACGTTGGGCGGTGCTGGTGCCAACAGCGGCGGCGAATGGAGCCAATACGCCGAGATTTCGGTCAAGCGCGTCATCGAGCGCGACAAGGGCTCCAGCTACTACATCAACAATACTGCGGTGCGTCGGCGCGATGTCGCCGACTTGTTTCTGGGCACGGGTCTCGGCGGGCGCGCCTATGCCATCATCGGCCAGAATACGATTTCCCGCATTGTCGAAGCCAAGCCCGAGGAACTGCGTATTTTCCTCGAAGAAGCGGCGGGTATTTCCAAATACAAGGAGCGCCGCCGCGAAACCGAATTGCGTCTGCGCGATACGCGCGAAAACCTGACGCGGGTGGAGGATATCCGGCAAGAGCTGGACAAGCAGATCGCCAGATTGGAGTCGCAGGCGCAGGTTGCCGAACGCTACCATCGACTGCAACAGGAACTGAAACTCGCTCAAGGCAGGTTATGGCTGCTCAAAAAGCGCGATGCCGGTCTTGGCTGGGAAAAAAGCCAGCGCCAGGTGGAAAAGCTCGTCAACGAACTCGAAGCGCAGATGGCGCAGTTGCGCAGCACCGAAAGCTTGCTGGAAAATCTGCGCCAGCAGCATTATGCCGCCTCCGAAGCCGTGCAGCAGGCGCAAACCCGCTATTACGAAGCTAATGCCGAGGTTTCGGGCCTCGAGCAGCAGGTGCGGCATACCCAGGAAGCGCGCGACCGGCTGCAGCATCAGTTGCAGCAAATCGCGCAGCAGTCGCAGAAAGCCGAAGCGCAGGGCCAGTCGCTGCAGCAGGATCTGCAGCGTTTGACGGACGAGCAACTTGCGGCCGACGCCGGCGAAGCCGAAGCAGCGCAGGCGCTGCAGGCAGCGCAAGCCGGCTTGCCTGATGCCCAGCGGGAATACGATACGGCGCAGAAATCGCTCAGCGCAGCGCATAAGGCCGTAAATGACGCGGAGCAGAACCTGCGGCTGGAAGACGCACAGCTCGCCCATTCCGAACAGACGATCAATGACCTCAGCCGTCGCCTGCAGCGCCTCGCCGATGAGCTGACCCAGCTTTTGCCGCCCGACGATGCCGTACTCGGACAAAAGCAAGCGGAATATGAGGCTGTGCAAGCCAATCGCCTGGCCTTGGAAGAGCAGATCAAAACACTGCGTATGTCGGAACAGCAACAGCAGGAGCACATCCGCAGCCTGCGCGAATCGCAGCTCAAGGAAGAGCGCGAGCGGACCCATGTTGAGGCGCAGATAGCCTCGCTTGCCAGATTACAAGCGACAATGGGGCAGGAGGCCAAGCTCGACAACTGGCTAAGCCAGGCCGGCATTGATGACAAGCAGCGGCTGTGGCAACAGCTCAAGGTGGAGCAGGGCTGGGAAACGGCGCTGGAAGCGGTGCTGGGCGCGCGCCTAAATGCCATTTTGCATGCGCGCACTGCCATGCCGACCGAACGGCCGCCGGCGGCGCTTGTACTCTGCCATGCTTCGACCGAGAAGGATGTGCCCACCGTTGAAGTCAGACCCGATATGGTGCCGCTACGCTCCGTCATTGATCGGGTCGAAGCCGGATTGCAGCCCTTGCTCGACGACTGGCTTGCCGGCGTTTATATGGTATCCAGCGAAGGTGAGACCGATGTCCTGCGCAATAGGCTCAAGCCGGGCGAGATGCTGGTCAATGCTATCGGCGACGTCTATACCCGCCACAGCGTGGCCCTGCACGCGGCGCAATCCGCGCTGCATGGCGTATTGGAACGGCAGCGCGAACTGGCCGAGCTGCAGGGCCGGATGCCACAGCTGCAGCAACGGCTGAGCGAATGTGGCATTGAAGTCGAGCAGGCTGAACAAGCATTGCAGCAAAACCGGCAGATGGCGCAACAGCAACAGCAGGCGCTGCACGCCGCCACTCAGTCGCAGCACAACCTGAATTTGGAAATCCAGCGCCTGCAGCAACAGCGGCAACACGTGCTGGACCGCCGCAGCACGGCGGAACAGGAGCAACAGGATCTCAACCAGCGTCTCACGCAGCTGCAGGCCGAGCATCAGCAAAAACAGCAGACGGTAACGGCACAGCGCGATGCGCTGCCGCAACTCAAGACTCAGCTCGCGCAAGCCCAAGCGGCTCGTCACACGGCCGATGCCGCTTTGAATCGCGCCCGTCAATTAATCGGCACGGCCGAACGGTTGGCGCAGGAAAAGTCATTCAACAAAAAACTAATATCCAATAATATCAATGAAATAAATAATAGACTTCGTCTTTTGGATGAGGAAAAAAAGAGCCTGCTGCAGCGCCAAAACGAGACCGAGACCCTGCTGCAAGCGGCGCGCATGGAAACGCTAAAAGGCAATCTGGAACAGGCGCTGACGCTGAAACGGCAGCGTGAAGCCGAACTGGCGGCGGCGCGGGACGCCTTGGCGGGCGCGGAACAATCGCTGCAGGAACACGAACGTGCGCGTTTGCAAACAGAGCAGCAGCTGCATCCTCTGCGCGACAAGCTGGAGCAAGCCCGCTTGCAGGAGCAGGAGGCGCGATTGCTGTTCGAGAATTGCCAGCAAGGGTTGGCGGCTACAGGGCTGGACGAGGCGGTATTGTCCAATGACTTGGCACCGACGGCCAAAGCCGCCGATATCGATAGGGCTGGCGTGGCCTTGCAGATGCAGATCGACGAACTGGGGCCGGTGAACCTGGCTGCGATCCAGGAGCTGGCGTCCGAGCGCGAACGCAAATCCTATCTCGACAGCCAGGCCGCCGATCTGGAACAGGCCGTCGCCACGCTTGATGACGCCATCCGGCGTATCGACCGCGAAACGCGCAGCCGATTGCAGCACACCTTCGACGAAGCCAACCGTAACTTTGGCGAATTATTCGGCAGTTTGTTCGGTGGCGGCAATGCGCGGCTGGAGCTGCTGGGCGAGGAAATTCTCGATACCGGCATGCAGGTGTTCGCACAGCCGCCCGGCAAGAAAAACAGCACCATCCATCTGTTGTCGGGTGGGGAGAAGGCGCTAACGGCCCTGGCGCTGGTCTTTGCACTCTTCAGGCTCAATCCTGCGCCGTTTTGCCTCATGGATGAAGTGGATGCGCCATTGGACGACAGCAATACCGAGCGTTTTTGCAATCTGGTGAAAAAAATGTCGGAGCGCACGCAATTTTTGTTTGTAAGCCATAATAAAATAACCATGGAGCTGGCTCAGCAATTGATCGGCGTCACCATGCAGGAATCCGGCGTCTCGCGCATCGTCGAGGTGGACATCGAAGCCGCGCTGCAAATGAATAACGAGGTTCTGGTATGAAACAATCCCGCAAGCCGCTAACCCAAAGATTGGAACTGGCATGAGTGATCTGCAATTGGCCCTGTTGGTGCTGGGCGCCCTGATCATCATCGCCGTCGTCGTCTACAACTGGTGGCAGGAGCGCAGTTTGCGCGCCGAGGCCGAAGCCCGTTTCCAGGCCCCTAGCCACGATATCCTGATGGAGGATATGGCGGACAGCGATCTTGAATTCGATCCGCAGCCGGCTGTCCGCAAAGACGAACCGGCTTTCGATCAGGAAGACAGCGTCGTCTCATCGGCAGCAGCCGAGCGTGAATGGACCGCTCCTGTCCGCGGCGAAAGAATCGAGCCTACATTCGATCAAAGCCGCATCCTGGCAGATTTCGAAGAAGATGGCGTCGAAGACGCTTACCCATTGCCTGAAACGACTGTGCCAACTGTGCCCCTCGAGCCGGAAGAGGTAACAGAGCCCATGGCCGAACCGGCTGCGGTGCCTGTAAGCGGGGATGTGACCGAACCTTTGCCTGCAGCGGCACCGCCAGTAACGCCGAAAGTGCAGACCGCATTGCCCGAAGGCGTCGACCGCAAGATCGATCTGATCGCACAACTGCAACTTGCCGAGCCGGCTAGCGGCCTCACCTTGCGTGAATTCCTGCTGACGCTCACCGACATCGACAAGCCGATTTACGCCTATGGGCTGGACGACGGCGGTGTATGGCGCTTGCTCACACGCGAACAGGAAGAGGCGCGCTTTTCCGAGGTCGTCTGCGCCGTGCAGCTTGCCGATCGTTCGGGACCGATTTCCAGCGCCGCACTGAGCCGCTTCCGGCTGGCGGTGCAGGGTATGGCAACCCAACTCGCCACCCATAGCGAATGGTTGGGCGAAAACGATCCGGTAGCGTATGCCAACGAACTCGACCAGTTCTGCATCGAGGTCGACAAAATGGTCGGCTTTCATCTCGTGCAGAGTGAAAGTGGTCCGTTCACAGGCACCAAATTCCGCGGTCTGGCCGAAGCCAAGGGCCTGGTTCTGCAAGAAGACGGCAGCTTTTACTACGAGTCGGAGCATGAGCAGCCCAGCTTCAGCCTGACCAACCAGGACGATATGCCGTTCAGCGCGGAAAAACTGCGTACTTCCGTGATTCGCGGCGTCACTTTCAGGCTCGATATTCCGCGTGTCAGGAACTGCCTGGAGGCTTTCAACCATATGGTGCTGACCGCCCGCCAGATGGAAACCAGCCTCAGTGCTCGACTGGTGGACGATAACCATCGTCTGCTCGGCGAAGCGCAGATCGAGCAAATCCGTCAGCAACTGAAGATCATCCAGAGCAAGATGACGGCGCGCGGCATTGCGCCCGGCAGCGACAACGCGCTAAGACTGTTCTCCTAGGTCATGGCCGGTAGCAATGAGATCGTCGCGCAACAGATCGCGCAGTTGCGCGGACGCATCGCGCGCCATGATTACGAATACTATGTGCTCGATGCGCCGGCTGTTCCCGATAGCGAATACGATCGCCTGTTCCGCACCCTGCAGAGTCTGGAAGCCGAGCATCCTGAGCTTGTCACACCCGATTCCCCCACGCGGCGTGTAAGCGGCGCGCCGTTACCGGGGCTTGTCGCCGTGCAGCACCGCATCCCCATGCTGTCCATAGAGACAGAAACCGATATTTCGCCTGAAGGCGCACGTGCTTTCGATGCCCGCACGCGCAAGCGACTGGGGATGGCTGCCGATGCCCCGCCGATCGAATATGCCGCCGAACTCAAGTTCGACGGATTGGCCGTCAATCTGCGTTATGAAAACGGTGTACTGGTACAGGCCGCCACGCGCGGCGACGGCGCAGTGGGTGAGGACGTCACGCAGAACGTGCGCACCATACGCCAAATTCCATTGCGCCTGACCGGACAGGCACCGGCGGTGCTGGAGGTCCGCGGTGAGGCTTATATGAGCCGCCCCGATTTCGAGCGTTATAACGAGCGGCAGCGCGCGCAAGGAAAACCTACGCTGGTCAATCCGCGTAATGGCGCTGCCGGCAGCATACGCCAGCTTGACGCCCGGCTGACAGCCCAACGGCCCTTGTCGTTCTTTGTCTACGGCCTCGGCGAAACGCAAGACTGGGCGATGCCGGCCACCCACAGCGGCGTGCTCGACGCGCTGCGCGCTTTCGGTCTGCCGGTATGCGAGGAGCGCTGCGTGGGACTGGGACCTGACGCGCTGATCGCATTCCATGAAGCGGTCGCAGCCAAGCGCGACAGTCTGCCATATGACATCGACGGCGTCGTCTACAAGGTCAACCGGCTCGACTTGCAGCGCGAACTCGGTTTCCGCGCGCGAGAGCCGAACTGGGCCGTCGCCCACAAATTCCCCGCCCAGGAAGAGCTGACCGTGGTCGAGCATATCGACGTGCAGGTCGGCCGTACCGGCGCCATCACGCCGGTGGCGCGGCTGAAGCCGGTATTCGTTGGCGGCGTCACCGTCACCAATGCCACGCTGCACAACCAGGATGAAATCGACCGCAAGGACGTGCGCATCGGCGATACCGTCGTCGTACGCCGTGCCGGCGATGTCATTCCGGAAGTGGTCTCCGTCGTTCTGGATCGGCGTCCGTCGCAAACCCAACCGTATTCTCTGCTCGAAGCCATCCATCATGTTTGTCCGGTATGCGGCTCGCATGCCGCAAGATTACCGGAGGAAGCGGCGGTGCGCTGCACCGGCGAACTGGTTTGTCCGGCGCAGCGCAAGCAGGCCATCCTGCATTTCGCGGGGCGGCGCGCCATGGACATTGAAGGTCTGGGCGACAAGCTGGTGGACCAGCTCGTGGACCAGGGCCATGTCCACCGGCTTTCCGATATCTACCAGCTCGACCTCGCTACCTTGACCAACCTCGAGCGCATGGGTGAAAAATCGGCGCAAAACCTGTTGCAAGCCATAGCCCACAGTCGCCAGACCACGCTGCCGCGCTTCATCTATGCGCTAGGCATTCGCAATGTGGGTGAAGCCACCGCCAAGGATCTTGCTCGCCACTTCGGCGCGCTAGATACGCTGATGGCGGCCGAAATCGACGCGCTGCTGCAGGTCAACGATGTCGGTCCCGTCGTTGCTGAATCAGTGCGCCAATTTTTCGCCGAGCCGCATAATCGTGAAGTGATTACCGAATTGCGTCGGTTGGGCGTATGTTGGCAAGAGGGCGCCAGCCGGCAGGGCGGGGCGCTTTCCGGCAAGATTTTCGTGCTGACCGGCACACTGCCGACGCTGTCGCGCGACGAAGCGCGCGAACGCATAGAGGCGGCCGGCGGCAAGGTCAGCGGCAGCGTTTCGAAAAAAACCGATTTTGTCGTCGCTGGCGCCGAGGCTGGCAGCAAGCTGACCAAGGCGCAGGAACTCGGCATTGCACTGCTCGATGAGGCCGGCTTGCTGGATCTGTTGCGATGAGCGACCTGCATGCCTGGCTGCCGCAGGTTATCGCCATTGCACGGCAGGCCGGCGATGCCATCATGGAAGTCTATCGCGGCAATATCGAAGTCCAGCGCAAGCTGGACCGTACGCCGCTGACTGAAGCCGATCTCGCCGCGCACCGCGTCATCGAGCAGGGCTTGCGCGCCCTGACGCCGCAAATCGCTGTGTTGTCCGAGGAATCGGCGGTGGTGCCCTACGCCGTGCGCCGGGGCTGGCAGCGTTACTGGCTGGTCGATCCGCTAGACGGCACGCGCGAATTCATCAAGCGCAACGGCGAATTCACCGTCAATATCGCGTTGATAGAGCAGGGCAGGCCCGTGCTCGGCGTCGTGTTCGCGCCGGACCAAGACTTGCTGTACTACGCCTGCAACGGCAGCGGCGCCTACAAGACCAGCGGTGATAGCCCGGCCACGCCGATTCATGCACGAGCGCTGGATTTGCATCGGATCACCGTTGCCGGTAGCCGATCGCATGCCGATGAGCGCTTGCAGAACTTCTTGCGGAACCTTTGTGCGCCTGAACTAATCTCTCTCGGTAGCTCACTCAAGATTTGTCTGGTGGCCGAGGGCAAAGCGGATGTTTATCCACGGCTGGGACCGACATCGGAATGGGATACTGCCGCCGCGCAGTGCGTGCTTGAGCAGGCGGGGGGATGTCTGCTAGATCGCAAAGGCATGGCACTCGAATACAACAGCAAGGAATCCCTGCTCAACCCCGAATTTTTTGCCCGCGGCGCGACGCCGCACAACTGGAATCAATACCTGGAGTAAAGCCATGCCAATGAAGCAGATCCTCGCCGCCACACTTTTTCTCGGTGCCATTCATGCTGCCCAAGCCGCCCCTGCGGACGAAACCGCGTTATGCAATCAGGCCATGATGGATGGCAAACATGCGGAGGCACTGACCCATGCCGATGCGGCGCTCAAGCAGAACGGCAAGGATCGTGAAGCCTTGCTGTGCAAGGGGCGTGCGCTCGGTGAAGCTGGGCAGTATGACGCTGCATTGACGGCGATGGCAACCGCGCAGCAACTCTCCGTCGCGCCTATCGATCGCATCGTGGCCTTGACCCTCGCGGGCAATGTGCAGCGCGATGCCAAGCGCTATGACGCCGCGCTGGCAACTTACCGCCAAAGCCTCGCCATCGCGCAGGCCGAGGGCGAAAAGCGCTTCGAGCGCATCAATCATAATCTGATCGGCGAAACCCTGGTCATGACCAATCAGCTCGATGCCGGCCTGAAAAGCTATCTTGCCGGCGCTGAACTTGCCGCCAACGATACCGAACGCGCCGACAATTTTGGCCGCATTGCCCAAACTTACAGCAGCCTCGGTAAGTTTGACGAGGCAGTAAACTACCAGATCAAGACCATGCTGACCGAGGAGCGTGGCGGTGATTTCAATCACTACGCTTATGCCGGTCTGGAACTCGGCCGACTTCATATGACAGCCGGCAATCATGCCGAGGCCGAAAAGGTACTGCACAAGGTTATCGAGCGCAGCAAGGCGCAAGGTGCGCAATACTGGGAAGCGCGTGGCTATTACTACCTCGCGCTGGAGAAAACCGCCAATGGCCGGCAGTCTGAAGCCGCGCCATTGTTGGCGCAAGCACAACAGATCAGCAAGCAAATCGGTGCCGACGAATTGAACCAGGAAATCACGATGGCCATGAACAAGGCCGACTGATCACCGTAATCTGTTGTAAGGCTGCGGCCTGCCATGCGACAAAACGGTATCCACGCAAGAACCGCAGGAGATCATCATGTTAATTGGCAAAAAACCCGACATCCTCGCTTCCGAAATTACGCCGCGCGAGGTCTTTGAGAACCGTCGTAATTTCATCAAGACCGCCGGCGCCGGCCTCATTGCCGGCGCGACTATGGCTGCCGGCCTCTGGCCCGGCGACTCCGCGGCAGCGGTACGGCATAACAGCAAATTAGCCGGCTACAAAAAAACGCCTTACGGCGCTGACGAAAAGCCCACCAGTTTCGAAGACATCACGACCTACAACAATTTTTACGAATTCGGCACCAATAAAAGCGATCCGGCCCGCCACTCACAGGATTTCAAGCCGTTGCCATGGACGGTGAGTATCGAAGGCGCAGTAAAGAAACCCAAGCGCATCGCCATTGAAGATATCTACAAACTGGCACCGTTGGAGGAGCGCATCTACCGCATGCGCTGCGTCGAAGCCTGGTCCATGGTCATTCCTTGGGTGGGGCTGCCGCTCTCCAAGCTAATCGCCTGGGCCGAGCCGACGGCAAACGCTAAATACGTCGAATTTATCAGCATGGCCGATCCCAAGACCATGCCCGGCGTACGCGCGCCCATTCTTGATTGGCCTTATGTGGAAGGCTTGCGCATGGATGAAGCCATGCACCCACTGACCATCATGGCCGTCGGTCTTTACGGCGAAGTATTACCCAACCAGAACGGCGCGCCGATGCGGCTCGTGGTGCCCTGGAAGTACGGCTTCAAGGGTGCCAAATCCATCGTTAAGATCCGTTTCACGGAAAAGATGCCGCAAACCGCCTGGATGAAGGCCGGTCCTGAGGAATACGGCTTCTACGCCAACGTCAACCCGACAGTCGACCATCCGCGCTGGTCGCAGGCAACGGAGCGCAGGATAGGGGGCGGATTGTTCTCGCCGCGTATCAAGACGCAAATGTTCAACGGTTATGCCGATCAGGTTGCCCATCTTTACAGCGGCATGGATCTGTTCAGGAATTTCTGATGCCTACCCCGAGACAAATGGCCTGGATCAAGGCCGTGGCCTTCGTGGCTGCGCTGCTTCCGCTGGTGCGCTTGTTCGTGCTGGGACTGCAGGATAACCTGGGCGCCAATCCGGTGGAATTCGTCACGCATTCCACCGGCATCTGGGCACTAGCCATGTTGATGATCACTTTGAGCATGACGCCAATTCGGTTGCTGACCGGCATGACCTGGCAGATACGGCTGCGCCGCATGGCCGGCCTGTTCATGTTCTTTTATGCCTGCCTGCATTTTCTTACCTACGTCTGGCTTGACCACTGGTTTGCCTGGACCGAGATCGGCAAGGACATCGTCAAACATCCCTATGTATTGGTCGGCTTCAGCGCGCTGTTGCTTACCATTCCGCTCGCCGTTACTTCGAATCGCGCCATGATCACCAGGCTGGGTGAGCGCTGGAAAAAATTGCATCGCCTGGTGTATCCGATTGCCATCCTCGGGGTGCTGCATTTCTGGTGGCTGGTCAAGAAGGACATCCGCGAACCGCTGATCTATGCACTGATACTGGCGCTGCTGCTGGGCATACACCTTTATTATCGGCGTCCCGCAAATACCACTCAACGACCAAGAACACCGACGGCACGTAAGCTCGAAACCAACCGTTTGTAAGGCTGGGCTTCCTTCTGCGACCAATCGAGGTCATCAAGCAAAGGGGAAGCCATGCCATACATCACACGTTTTTATTTCCGTATTACCAAGTTGCTGCAGCAGATCAACACAACTCTTCCGCCGCTGTTTCTGCGGCTGTTGCTGGCGTGGGAGTTTGGCGAATCGGGCTATGAAAAACTCATGGGCAGCAACTGGTTTGCCGAAATCGCGTTTCCGTTTCCGTTCAATTTATTGCCTGCTGACCTTACCTGGCAAATGGCGACCTGGTTCGAATTGGGCGGCGCTATCGCGCTGATACTGGGTTTGGCCACCCGCTTTTTCAGTCTGTCGTTGATCATACTGACCATAGTAGCGATAGCCGCCGTGCATTGGCCCGAGCATTGGAGCAGTTTGAGCGAGTTGCTTACCGGCTATCGCATCATCGATGAGAACGGCGATGGTTTCGGCAATTACAAGCTGCCGGTCATGTTCATCGTCATGCTGCTACCTTTGCTATTTGGCGGCGCCGGCAAATGGAGCCTGGATTATCAGATCAAGAAAAATTACTTGGCCTAAATAAATAATCATTTATTATCAATCTGCTATATATATAAATTAATTCTAATTATAAGGTAGCAATCCCAACTTTATTGCGAGCAGGCGGTATTTGAGCCAAAATGCCGCTTGCTTACTGATTGTCAAAAGGGAATGGCGTTCCAGCCATTTCATCAAATCCGATCTCGCACGAAATAAAGGAGGGCACATGCAAAACCAGATTGATATTTTTCTTGCGTCAATGAACCGATTCTGGGGGCAGGCCGCCAACTTCTTCCCAAAACTACTCGCCGTCATCGTCATCCTGTTTTGTGGCTGGGTTTGCGCCAAAGTCGCGTGCCTGGCGGTCAAACGCACGCTGGAACTGATGCATTTCGATCAATTTGCCGACCGATCCGGTCTCGAAGCCTTCCTCAAGCATGGTGAATTCGATCTTACGTTGAGCGGCATCATCAGCAAGGTTGTCTACTGGCTCGTCATTCTGCTGTTTGTCATTACCGGCGCCAATGCGCTGGGGCTGAACGAAGTTGCCAACATGCTCAACCAGTTGGCCAATTACTTGCCGAAAATCATCATTGCCATTCTCGTGCTGATCTTCGGTACGCTACTGGCACGTTTCGTCAACCGCCTCGTTTTTGCCTGGCTGCACAGCATCAAGGTTCAGGCAGCGCTCGCCGTCAGTACCTCAGCCGAGTACGGCATCCAGATCTTTGCGTTGTTCGTTGCGCTGGAACAACTCGATATCGGCACGCAGTTGCTCACCGCCTTGTTCGTTATTGTTTTCGGCGCAGTATTCCTGGCCTTGGCCATCGCTTTTGGCTTGGGCGGCAGGGAATGGGCGGCCAAGGTCGTCAACGATCTATTTAATAAAAAATAGGCATATTGCTGCTGGACAATTATGGTGCTGAGCCGATATCGAAGCTCAGCACCATCTCACCTTCCAGTTTGTCTATCATCACACGTCCCGCTGCAAGCTGATGCGCCGCGACGGCATCTCGTAATTTCCAATCAGACGGGATATTTAGCGCGAGTCCATGCAATAGCGCAGGCGCGCTGAGTTGCACATGGATGACTGAGCCTGTTTTTTTCACATCAACTTCGATTTGATCACGCGCCCGCCACCACGCGCCGAATTCGCGTAACGGCCCGAACCAGGCACGGTCACGAAGCGCAGCAATTAAACCTTGCTCGAATGCAAACTTGTGACCCACCACATCAGGATGAATCAGCACGACATAAAGACCGCCATATTCTGCGATCTGCTCGGCTAGCTTCAGCGCGGGCTGCAATCTCTCGCCCAGCGGAGGCTGGGCCTCGTCTTCCACCGTGACAGGGAATTCGTAAATTACCGTTTCCTCATCCGGGCCATGCATACGGTTGAGCCTGAACGGCAGATGGGTGAGCGAATCGTTGGCAGTTACTGAAGAACTATAGCTGTAGCCCGTGGCTTCGAGCAGTTGGGGCAGGGCAGGCGGATTGGATAGGTGGCCCGGGCGGAAACTTTCAACGGATAGGCTTACTGCCTGCTCCAGCAAGAATTTGCTCACACGCAGTTCGCCAAGCAGAGTGCCGCCGGTCGTGTCATCGAAACTGCGCACGAAAGGCGAATATCGGGGATATTGCTCATCTCCGCTGCCTAGCGGGAAATCCTTGAAGGTATGGGAGTGAGAGACGCTGTGGCTGGCAATTTCGCCACCCAGTGCTGCGATTCTTGCCGTCAAGGCAAGACCATCCTTATCGAAAAACGCGACGTCGCTCCAATCGCGCATATATTTGGTCTGGATGAAGTAAGTGGCGCTGATGCCCTGGCTTTTTTCGTATTCCGCATAGGTGATAGCGTTCGAAATTGAGCGTTGGTAATCAACGTCATGCGTAATAATGACGGATAAATCGCGTCCTTCGGGTACGGTACCAAGGCTCACGGCCAAAGGTTCATGGTGCATATACTGGTCGCGCAGCCAGCGCAGCAAAACATCAGACGCCGGCTCAAAGCCGTTCACATAGCTGCGGTAAAACAAATCGGCGCGATTGTTGTAGCCTCTCAGCATGTAGTCGCCAAAATCCACACCAATTGCAATCGCAGCGCCGCCGGATGGGAAGCTTTTGCTCACCATGGCTGCAGCACCATCCTCGTATTGCGCCAAGGTATCGCCGTCTGCCAGCTCGTACGCCAACGTGCCCAGTGCCTTGGGTGATTTGGCACGATTACCCAAGCTCAGCTCCTGTTCGTTAGCATCGTCGAAGCCGTGTCGCTGCGCTTCCTTATTTGCAAACCGCATGCGGAAGTGCGAGCTGGAAGGAGTGCTGCCTTGGATGCCGAAGGTTTGATTCAACCCGCCGCCTAATACATTGAAGGCTATCAGCACACCTCCGTTATGCGGATGCTGTGCTAAATGACGCAATGCTTCAGCTTCAATCAATTTGCCAGATAGCCGTGGATAAACCAGCACTACACGGTGTTTCAGTGCCTCACGCCAATCCGTAGTTAGTAAAAAAGGTACGCCAATCGACTTGAGGCCATGAGCAAGACCTAGCCAGGCAGAATCGGTATCGGTCACGAGAATTGACAATCGGCTGCTTTCGCCATGCGCATACTGAGCAATGCTTGTTTTAACGCCCGGCTTCACTATAGTAGTTGTAGTAGGCCCTGAAACTCCTAAGTCAACTTTGTTGCATGCACACAGAAGAGAGGAGCAGACAATCGCCAGGCAAAGGAGCTGTTTGCGTTTGGTCTTGTTTTTATTATTTAACATAATATACATTATGCGAAATGGGATCTTCTTAAAAAAGCCGCACTCGCGGCGACGGCTGCGGCTCCCGCCGCTAGCTTAGACATTGCGCCATCCGGCGGCGCGCTTGCGAAGAAAACCGACAAGGCCAGAGCCAGCATGATACCTGCGGCGGCTTTCCCGCAGGCACCACGAAAAGCGCGGAAATATTCGCGCTTCTCGGGATTCTTCTCCGAAGATGCGCGGATCTCTGCGATTACGATGGCCGGATCGATCTCCAGGCATTCGGCGAATTTGAAGCATGCGTAGTCGTCTGGAATGGTTTTCCCTTTGTAGTATTCGCCAATCCGGGATTGGTTAATATTCAATGCCTTAGCCAAAGCGTAGTTTGTTCCTACGCCCAGCTTTGCTTTGCACTCATCCAGATAACACACAGCGTCCATAAACCCTCCTAATTCCGGAGCATCATACCTGCAAAAAACAGCTTGACATAGTACGTTTCTGTACTATACCTTAGCGCGACTAGTACGTTTTTGTACTAGTGTCGGTTATCCACCACACATAACGCTAAGGAACATTCAACATGGCAGAAGCAAACGTCGCATCAATCCCACCCCAACAGGCTCCCCGTGTACAGTTCGGCCCATTCGAAACCGTCATCGAAGGCAAAATCGACGCCATCGACCAGCCGAACGAATCGGAGTGGCAGTACTTCACCATTCTCGCCAAGGCCG
>CBILOJ010000012.1:0-17626 GCA_966238525.1 uncultured Methylophilaceae bacterium
CAGGTGCATGCTCCGTGACGGCTACGCTGATCCGGTAGCCGTGCCACAACACGCGCAGTTGCTCGAGCGCCTCGAATTTTTCAATCATGGCTGCCTCGAGCCCGGCATAAGTATCGAGAAACCCGGCACGATAGGCGTAGATACCTATATGACGATAGACCGGCATGGCGGTGGGAATGTCTCCGTTATCGGCAAAGGCATCGCGAGCATATGGGATGGGTGCCCGGCTGAAATACAGCGCGTGCCCGCCAGCATCCACTACCACTTTGACCACATTCGGATTGAACATGGCTGCCTTATCATGAATAGCATGGCACGCCGTGGACATTGAGGCCTCGGCATGATGCTGCAAGTTTGCCGCCACTTCCGTGATGAGCCTGGGCGGGATCAGCGGTTCGTCGCCCTGCACGTTGACGACGATGGCCTGCTCGGGCCATTCCATCCGGCGCACGACTTCAGCGATACGGTCCGTGCCAGAAGCATGATCCGACCGCGTCATAATGGCGCGATATCCGCAAGCACTGACGGCCTCCGCCACTTCTGCATGATCGGTGGCAACCACCACCTCTTCCGCACCGCTTGCCAATGCCCGCTCGACCACGCGCACCACCATGGGTTTGCCGCCGATATCGACCAGCGGCTTACCTGGCAAACGGCTGCTGGCATAGCGCGCAGGGATGACTACCTTGAACTTTATCGTACTGGCGCTCACTTAAACCTCTTCCTCCGCTGGTAACTTGCGCGCCTCTTCTTCCAACATGACCGGAATATCATCCTTGATCGGGTAGGCCAGCCGGCACGGCTTGCAGATCAGCTCGTGCTCTGTCTTTTTGTAATGCAACGGCCCCTTGCAAACCGGGCAAACCAGGATTTCCAGCAATTTCGTATCCATTTCACTTCCTCAATTTTTGCATGACGTGCGTCAGCAGTTCCGAATCAACTATGGCGCTCACTGGCAGATACCACCAGTTTGTCTGCGCGAAAGCAGCACATTTCACCGCGTCCTTTTCTGTCATCAGTATCACGTCTGCCTCCAGGCTTTGCAAATCAGCGGGCTTGAATGGGTGATGGTCAGAGAAGCGGCGTTGGTCAAATTGCAATCCCAGGCCGCTCAACTGGCGAAAAAAACGAGACGGGTTACCGATACCGGCAATGGCGCAGATCGACTGACCCGCAAGCTCTACCGGCTGTAGTGTTTTCGTGGGATCCTGCAGGTTATGGAGGCCATCGGCTTCAAGTCGCATGGTATAGCCAGCGACGCTTGATTCCCCACCGTTAACCACAACCGCATCTACAGTATGCAGCCTACGGCGACCTTCGCGTAGCGGGCCGGCCGGCAGCAAACGGCCATTGCCATACCCGCGCTCGCCGTCCACCATTGCGATTTCGATATCACGCTGCAGCCGGTAATGCTGCAACCCGTCATCGCTGATGATGATGTCGCATTGCGGATGCACTGCGAGCAAGGCACGGGCGGTAGCAACGCGATCACGCCCAACCCAGACCGGGCAGCCGCTGCGCCGCGCCAACAATAACGGCTCGTCGCCCACCAGGGCCGGCGTGCTGTCCATGTTCACCGCCTGCACTTTATTCATGTGACCGCCATAGCCGCGGCTGATGATGCCAGGCCGATAACCCAGCCGCTGCAGATTTTCAGCCAGCCACAGCACGAAGGGTGTCTTGCCGGTGCCGCCTATACTGATATTGCCGACGACGACGACCGGAACCGGTAGTTTGTAACTATTTAATAGTCCCGTTCGATAGCCCAGGCGCCGCATGAACGCCAGCGCCCCGAACAGCCAGGACAATGGCAAAAGCGCCAATTGCGCCGGCCCGGAGCGGTACCACTGTTGCTGCAGCCAACGCTCAATCGGGCTCATACCTTAAGTAAACTGTCTTTTGTAGAGCTTTGCGTAATGGCCATTGGCGGCCAGCAGCTCTGCATGGGTACCGCTTTCGACGATATTGCCCTGCTCCATCACCAGAATGCGATCTGCATTTTCGATGGTGGACAGACGATGCGCGATGACGAGTGTGGTGCGGTTGCGCATGAGTTCGTCGAGTGCGGCCTGGACGTGCTGCTCGGACTCGGTATCAAGCGCCGAAGTCGCCTCGTCAAGCAGCAGGATGGGGGCATCCTTGAGAATGGCACGTGCAATCGCCAGGCGTTGACGCTGGCCGCCGGACAACCGCGTGCCACGGTCACCGATCTCGGTATGCAACCCGTTCGGCAGCTGCTCGATGAAGCCCCAGGCATGTGCCGCCTTGGCTGCCGCGATCACACGCTCCTCGCCGACATCGCGCAGTGCACCATAGGCAATATTGTTGTAGACCGTATCGTTGAACAGCACCACGTCCTGGCTGACCAGCGCAAACTGCGAACGCAGATTGCGCAGCGTCAAGGCGCGCACATCAATGCCATCGAGCAAAACCAGCCCTTGCTGCAATTCATAGAAGCGCGGCAGCAGATTGACCAGGGTCGTCTTGCCGCCGCCAGAGCGGCCGACCAACGCCACCTTTTCGCCGGGCTGCACGCTGAAACTCAGATTATCGAGTGCCAGCCGCTTGGCATGTTCGTAGCGCAGACTGACGCCGCGGAATTCAATCGCACCACGTGCACGTGGGATTTCATGCTCACCATCGTCGGGTTCGGGCGGCGTATCAATCAATGCGAACAGGCTCTGTGCAGCGGCGATGCCCAGCTGCAAATCCTCGTTCATGCTGCTCAGGCTCTTGATCGGTGCGATCAGCATGAGCAGAGCGCCGATGAAGGCGGCGAATTCACCGGCAGTAAAGCGGCCGGTGGCATAAAAAACCACCAGCCCGAGCGCCACCGCCGCCAGCAACTCGATAACCAGGCTGTTCAGGTTGCTGGTACGGATGAAACGGATGTGCATGTGGCGGTTCTTGCCCACGGCACTGGCAAAGCGCTGGTATTCGTAATCGCCGCCGCCGAAAATCTTCACCATGCGCTGGCCCGAGATCGATTCTTCGGAAACCTTGGTGATCAAGCCCATGGTGTCCTGCACTGCCCGTCCCGACGCGCGGATTTTCGGCGTCATTGACCGAAGGTAGTAACCCATGAATGGCACCGTAACGGCAAAGATCAGCGTCAGCCGCCAATCCAGATAAAGCATGTAACCGATCATGCCGACGATGGTCAGCGTATCGCGCACCGCCGACATGGCTACCGTGGTCGAAGCCTTGGCCACCTGCTCGGTATCGAATGTCAGCTTGGAAGTGACGACGCCGGACTAATTGGCATCGTAAAACCTGACCGGCAGAGTCATCAGGTTGCGGAAGGCATCCAGCCGGAGATTCTCGACAATGCGTCGCGCCACCCAGCGCATGGCGAATGTCGAGGTAAACCCCGCAAGCGCCCGCAGCGCCAGCAGGCCGAACAACATGAATGGCAGCCAGCTCAGCTTGGATGCATCCTTGTTGACGAAACCTTCGTCGGTCACCTGTTTGATCGTTACCAGAAAACCGGTGTTGGTGGCCGACAGGATGATCAGCGCGATTACGCTGAGCAGGAACACGTATTTGTAGCGCCATGCATACCTGAGCAAACGCATGTATAGCGTGACGGCGCTTTGACCCGGAGCGAGCTCGACTTTTTTAGACTTGGATTTCGACATGCGTGGCGTGGCCAGCTAGCTTCTTAAGCAACAGCGGTTTCAGGAGCCGGCCTTGATTTGAGTAGCAAAGGTAATATGCGTATAACCGGCCTGGCGTGCGGCTTCCATCACATTGACCACGGACTGATGCGTGGCATTGGCATCGGCATTGATGACGATGGTCGGCTCCTTCGCCGTGCCGGCGGCCTGGCGTAAGGCCTGGCTGATGGCTTCCACCGTACGTTCCGCCACATCGGTATCGTTGACCACGTAACGACCGCCGGTGTCGACGCCTACGGTGATGACCACCGGCTTATCCTGCGGCGCATTGGCATCGGCGGTAGGCAGATTGATCTGCAACTCGCTGATTCTCGAGAAGGTCGCGCTCACCACCAGGAAGATGATGATGACCAGCAGCACGTCGATCAGCGGCACGAGATTGACTTCGAGGTCTTCGTGACGTCTGCCGCGTTGAAAATTCATGATGATGCCCTTGTCCGCCTGGCGCTACTTGCGTTCGCCATGGATGATTTCGACCAGCTTGACCGCCTGCTGCTCCATCTCGACGATGAGGCCGTCGACCTTGCCGCGGAAGTAGCGGTAGAAAATCATCGCGGGCACGGCCACGACGATACCGCCGGCGGTATTGTAGAGCGCGACCGAAATACCGCGCGCGAATTGCGCTACATCATGGCCGGTCGCGGTGAATGCGCCGAACAGCTCGACCATACCGATAACGGTACCGAGCAAGCCCAGCAAAGGGCTCACGGTCGCGATCGTACCCAGCGTATTAAGGTATTTATCGAGCTTGTGTGCAACGCTGCGACCGGATTCCTCGATGGCCTCCTTCATGACTTCGCGCGAAGCATCGATGTTCGCCAGCGCGCTGGCAAACACCTGGCCCAGTAGCGAATGCTGCTCGAGGCGCGCGCAGGTTTCCTTGGTAATACCGCCCTGGCTCAGCCATTTCTGCACTTCCGGCAGCAGATTGGACGGCGCAATCACGTTAGCACGCAGCGCCCACAGCCTTTCTCCGATAATGGCGACCGTGATAATCGAAGCCAGGATCAGCGGCCAAATGGGCCAGCCTGCCGCTTGAATGATTTCCCACACGAGATGTTCCCCAATACGCTATGAAGTGGATAGATGCCAAGCACGCACCCGGGATTGCCAGGCCACAAGACGCCGCCATCGCGACCGCGCTTCGCATTGATTGAATTGGCGATACTTTAGCGTGCAGCCGTCTTTTCAGCAAGCGCGGACACGGTATCGAACCTGTCATGCCAATAGCGTCGCGCCGGCGAGCGCCAACGTGTCGCCGTCACTCCTTCTGCCTGCGAAAAACGCAGCAATACGGCACCGTCCGTGTCCGAGCGGTAAAGATCACTGCCGACCGCAACATAGCGTTTCACCACGGCTGGCTTCGGATGGCCGAAACGGTTGCGGTAGCCTACGGTAAAAACCGTCAAGGCCGGATGGATCGCCGCAAGGAAAGCAGGACTGGACGAAGTCCCGCTACCATGGTGCGGGGCGAGCAACACGTCGGCCGCCAACTCATCACCGGCGATTTCCAGAAGAAGGCTTTCCTCCTTGCGCTCGATATCGCCCGGCAGCAGCACGCTACCGTAACGGCTCGTTACGCGCAGCACGCAACTGCGATTGTTATCCTTGACGTCATCCTGCGCATAACTGTCGAGACTGGGCGACAGCATCTCGAAACGCACATCGTCCCAGCGCCACGATTGCCCGGCATGGCAGCGCCGATGCGTTACCAAGCCAAGCGCCGTGCTTGTTGCCGGCAGCGAACTGAGGAGCCAGCCGACCGGCATCTGCGTGAGAATGGAATGCAAGCCGCCGCTGTGATCGCTGTCGTTATGGCTAACCACCAGGCCATCCAGTTGCGTAATGCCCGCTGCACGCAGATACGGCAGCACAATACGACTGCCGCTGTCGCTTTGTGTCGAATAGCGTGGGCCGGTATCGTAGAGCAGCGCGTGCTGCGCCGTACGCACCACGACCGCGAGCCCCTGGCCGACATCAAGCACGGCAACCTCCATGGCGCCCGGCACGGGCAGTTGAGGCTGCAGCAGCAACATCGGCAGCAAGCCTGCCAGCCCCAGCCAGCGCAAGGGGAAACCGCGCGGCAGCAGCAACCACAGCATGCCGATCACGGCCAGCGGCAATGTCCACGCCGGCGGCGCCTGCTGCTGCCAGGTGCTCGCCGGCAGCAGGGCCAGCCATTGCAGAAATTGCATGCAAACCGACATCCACCAGTGCGCCAGATGCAGCAAGCCATCGAACGGCAGCGCGACACCGAGCAGCGTGAGCGGCACCACGACAAAACTCACCAGCGGAATCGCCAGCGCGTTGGCCAGCGGCGATACCAGGGAAACCTGCTGGAACAGCACCAGTAGCAGCGGCACCAGTCCCAGGCTGATCGCCCATTGCGTATTGGCCGCCGTATGCAGCCAATGCGGCGATTGCAGACGGCCGCCGGCAGCGAAGGCGATCACGGCCACGGCGCCGAAGGAAAGCCAGAAACCGGGCGCCAGCACCGCCCAGGGGTCGAGCAGCGCCACCAGCACCAGGGCGTAGCTCAGCACACGGGTTACGGCGAGGTTACGGCCAAACCACAATGCCGCGGCAAACACTGCCAACATATAGAGTGTGCGCTGGGTCGGCACGGAAAAACCGGCCACCACGGCATAAAGCAAGGCGGTCGCCAGGCTTGCCGCCGTCGCCGCCTTACGCGCTGGCAAACGCAGCGTCAGGCGTTGCGACCGCCGCCACAAATGATAAATCAGCCCGAACACAAGCCCGGCCAGCATCGTGATATGAAGGCCGGATATGCTCATCAGATGGCTGGTCCCGGTACGGCGGAACACTTCCCATTGCGCCTGCCCGATGGCGGCTTCGTCCCCTATGGCCAGCGCTTGCAGAATGCCGGCATATTCGCGGCCTTCGAGCGCGGCCGTCATACGGGTCCGAATCCGTTCACGAACCGCTTCGGCCACATAGGCTGGATGCGGCACCATGCTTTGCAGCAACCGGTTGCCGTCATCGTCGCGCACATAGCCCGTCGCGCGAATATCGCGCTCCAGCAGCCAGGCCTCAAGATCGAAGCCATGCGGGTTCAGGTTGCCATGCGGCCGCTTGAGCCGGACGGTGAATCGCCAGCGCTCACCCGCATGCACTTCCAGCCCCTGGCGCCTTTCCTCAACCCCGACTTTACCGTCGGCAGCGGCAAAACGAGTGTGATACCGGGAAATCGAGATATGCCGAGGGACGACAGCACCAGCCGTCAGCACTTGCTCGATGTCGAATTCGAAGCGCTGGCCACGCTCGTTGCGCTGCGGCAAGGTCGCCACGACGCCGATCACCTCGATATCGCGGCCTTCCCAGGCACTTGGCAGCGCATCAGCCAGACGGATATGCGCAGCACACGCTGCCCACATGAAACCCGCGGCAATGGCGAAAGTGAGCCAGCCGAGCCGCTGCAGCATATCGGCCCGCTTGCGGCGCAGCCACAAGATCAGGGCGAAGACCGCCAGCGGCAACAGCCAGCCCGGACCGGGCAAGGCCGGCATTTGCTGCAGCATCCAGACACCCGCCACGAACATCAGTCCGAGCGTCTGCACGTCTGCTAGCGGGGACTATTGAGGGGAATGAGTTCGCCGTCTTCGAGCTTGAACTGGCGCTCCATCCTGCCGGCCAGTTCGAGATCGTGCGTCACCACCACCAGACTCACGCGCTGGCTGCGATTCAGTTCAAGCAGCAGGTCGAACACGCTATGGGCGGTATGGCGATCCAGATTGCCGGTAGGTTCGTCGGCCAGCACGCATTGCGGACTGGTGACCAGTGCGCGCGCCACCGCCGCGCGCTGGCGTTCGCCGCCCGACAATTCACCAGGCATATGCTCGAGACGATGGCCGAGACCAACCCGCTCCAGCATGGAAGCCGCCGTCGACAACGCCGCACTGCGGGACATGCGGCGGATCATGAGCGGCAGCGCCACGTTCTCGAGCGCGGTGAATTCCGGCAACAGGTGATGGAACTGGTAGACAAAGCCCAGCGACTGGTTGCGCAGCTCGCCGCGCCGCGCTTCGCCAAGACTGGCCAGCGGCTGGCCCAATATGCTGACTTCGCCCTTGCTCGGCGCATCGAGTCCGCCGAGCAGATGCAGCAGCGTGCTCTTGCCCGAGCCCGAAGCGCCGACGATGGCCACCTGCTCGCCGGCATTGATTTGCAAGTTGATGCCGTTGAGTACGGCGACTTCGAGGCCGGCGTAGGTCTTATGCAAGCCGCTGCAGGCGATGATGCTCTGCATCAGAAAAACCCTCCGCGTACAGTCGATTGCTTATTCATAGCGCAAGGCCTCGGCCGGATTGGTCTTGGCAGCGCGCCAGCTCGGATACAGCGTTGCCAGCAGGCTCAGCACGAACGACATGACGGTAATCGTGGCGACGTCCGACCACAACAGCTCCGATGGCAGATCGCTGATGTAATACACGTCCTTGGACAGGAACTGCACATTGAACACATGCTCGATGAAAGGCACGATGGTTTCGATGTTAAGCGCGATCAGCACGCCGAAAATGGCGCCGCTGACAGTGCCGATGACACCGATCAGCGCGCCCTGCACGATAAATATCTTCATGATGCTGCGCGGACTGGCACCGAAGGTACGCATGATGGCGATGTCGGCGCGCTTGTCGGTCACCGCCATCACCAGCGTCGAAACGATATTGAATGCGGCGACGGCGACGATAAGCGCGAGGATCAGGAACATGACGCGCTTTTCCATCTGCACCGCACGGAAGAAATTGGCGTGCTGCTGGGTCCAATCACTGATGAAATAACGGCCTTCGCCCTGCAGTTCGGTATTGAGCGTATGCGTGACCGCAGGTGCACGAAACAGATCGTCGAGCTTGAGGCGCAAGCCGGACACCGTATCCGACATGCGATACAGCTTGGCCGCATCGTCCATGTGGATCAGCGCCAGCCCGGCATCGTATTCGTACATGCCGATTTCAAACAGCCCGACCACGCGGAACTGCTTGATGCGCGGCACCACGCCGGTCGGCGTGAATTGCCCCTGCGGCGCCAGCACCACCACCTTGTCGCCGAGTACCACGCCAAGCGATTGCGCCAGTTCGACGCCGAGCACGATGCCGAATTCGCCGGGTTTCAGATCTTCAAGCCGGCCGGCGCGCATGTGGCCGCCAAGCTCGGCTACGCGTTCTTCCTGCGCCGGCAACACCCCACGCACGATGGCGCCTTGGACCGCCTGCCCATAAGACAGCATGCCCTGCGCCATGATGTAAGGCGCGGCTGCCTCGACATGGGGGCTTTTTTCAACACTGGCAGCCAAAGTCTGCCAATCGCTCAGCACATTGTTGACCCCGGTGATTTGCAAATGCGAGGCCACGCCGAGGATGCGTGCGCGCAGCTCCTGCTGGAAACCGTTCATGACCGACAGCACGATGATGAGCGCGGCCACGCCGAGCGCTATGCCGACCATGCTGGTGAGCGAAATGAACGAGATGAAATGATTGCGGCGCTTGGCGCGGGTATAGCGCAGGCCGATGAAAAGCTCGTACGGCAGCGAATCGGGCAGGCCCAGTTTGAATGGCAGCATGTGCGCAATTCTAGCAGGCTTGCCGGCGCATTCTGCTAAAATTGCGACATGTTTACCGGAATAATTCAGGCCATCGGTCAAATCGAACGGGTCACGCCAGCGGGACCGGACCTCAAGCTCGAGGTGGAAGCTGCCAATCTCGGCCTCAGCGACGTCACCATCGGCGACAGCATCTCCGTCAACGGTGTCTGCCTGACCGCGGAAACACTGGACGCCACCCACTTCACCGTACACGTTTCGCGCGAGACGTTGGGCTGTACCGTTGGTCTCGACGGCGTACGCGCCGTCAACCTGGAAAAAGCCCTGCGTTTTTCCGATCGTCTCGGCGGCCATCTCGTCAGCGGGCATGTCGACGGCATCGGCAAGGTGGTGCGCCTGGAACCCGCCGGCGATTGCATCCTGCTATCGGTACGCGCACCGCAGGCGCTGGCGCGCTACATTGCCGTCAAGGGCTCGGTTGCCATTGATGGCGTGAGCCTCACCGTCAATACGGTGGAACACGACATCTTCAGCGTCAACCTGATCCCGCATACCTTGACCATGACCACGTTCCAGAGCCTGGGCGTGGGCAGCCGCGTCAATCTCGAAGTTGACCTCATCGCGCGCTATGTGGAACGCATGGCGCAATGGAACGGCGGCGGTGAAAGTGCCTGATACGGAACACGAGCCCATGAGCGCTGCCATCAGCCCCATCACCGAAATCATCGATGAAATCCGTCAAGGCCGCATGGTCATTCTGGTCGACGAGGAAGACCGCGAAAACGAGGGCGACCTGGTACTCGGCGCGCAATTCGCCACCGCTGCGCATATCAATTTCATGGCCAAGCACGGCCGCGGCCTCATCTGCCTGACGCTGACCGAAGCGCGCTGCCGGCAGCTCAATCTGCCGTCCATGGTGCAGAAGAACAGCTCCAGCATGCATACCAACTTCACGGTATCGATCGAAGCCGCGCAAGGAGTGACCACCGGCATTTCCGCCGCAGATCGCGCACGCACCGTGCAGGCTGCTGTCGCCGGCAATGCCTCGGCCGCCGACATCGTCAGCCCGGGTCACATCTTCCCGCTGACGGCGGAAAACGGTGGTGTACTGGTACGCGCCGGCCATACCGAAGCCGGCTGCGATCTCGCCGGACTGGCCGGCCTGGAGCCGGCGGCCGTAATCTGCGAGATCCTCAAGGACGACGGCAGCATGGCGCGCCTGCCCGATCTGGTCGAATTCGCCGCGCAACATCAATTGAAGATCGGCACCATCGCCGACCTCATCCACTACCGCAGCCAGACGGAGCGCCTGGTATCGCGCGCGGCCGAGCGCATGATCGTGACGCCCTACGGCGAAATGCAGCTGATTGCCTATACCGATGACATTGCCGGCGAAACGCACCTAGCGCTGGTCAAGGGCCAACCCAGCGCCGACTGCGAAACCTTGGTGCGCGTACACGAACCATTATCGGTATTCGACCTGCTCGACAGCAGCAGCAACAGCCACTCGTGGAACATGCTGCGTGCGATGCAGGCGATACAGCGCGCCGAATGCGGCGTCATGGTGCTGTTGCATCACGACGAGGACGGCACCGATCTGGTGCGACGCATCCAGCATGCCGACGAACCGATCCGGCCACGACAGGATTTGCGCAACTACGGCATCGGCTCGCAGATCCTGCTCGATCTGGGTGTACGCAAAATGCGGTTGATGGCAACGCCGCGCAAGATGCCCAGCATGGCAGGCTTCGGACTCGAAGTGACAGGCTATCTGGAAGCCGACTAAAAGATGCACCGGCAGTGGCGCCGCATCGCCCCGCCGGCATGGATATATCACTGATAATTATGAGATAATGCCGCACGTGGAAAACGTCAACCTCACCGGTCACTTCCTCATCGCGATGCCCGCCATGGCGAATCCCTATTTCGCCAAATCCCTCACCCTGATCTGCGAACACAACGATGACGGCGCCATGGGTGTGGTCATCAACCGACCGATCGACATGCAGCTGGACGCACTGTTCGAGCAGGTCCAGCTGAAACTCAAGGATACTGCGCTGGCCTCTGCTGCCGTACATTTCGGCGGCCCGGTACAGCTGGAACGTGGCTTCGTGCTGCATCAGCCCGTGGGCACCTGGAAATCCACACTGGCGATCAACAACGAGACCGCACTCACCACTTCGCTCGACGTGCTGGAAGCGATGGCCGATGGCCGCGGGCCGGAGAAAACCCTGGTCGCGCTCGGCTATGCCGGCTGGTCTGTCGGTCAACTCGAGCAGGAGATGGCCGAAAACGCCTGGCTTTCGGTGCCGGCGCAAAGCTCGGTAATTTTCGATCTGCCGACCGCAGACAAGCTCGATGCCGCGACGGCGCTGCTCGGCGTCAATTACGCCCAGCTGTCGGAAGGGATCGGGCATGCTTGAGCCCTCGCATGCCATGTCAGCCACCAAGCCCGGAATTACCCCCATCAACAATGACCGGACCATAGGCGAGCAATGGCGTGCCGACGGCACCGTGCTCGCCTTCGATTTCGGCGAGAAACGCCTCGGTGTTGCCGTCGGCGAGCACCTGCTCGGTATCGCCCACCCGCTGGTCACGATTGCCGCCGAGGCCAATGACGAACGTTTCCGCCAGATTGCAGCCCTGATCGAGGAATGGCGGCCGACGCTGCTGCTGGTCGGCCTGCCGCTGTCCGTCGACGGCACCGAACACGATCTCACCGCACTCAGCCGGAAATTCGCACGCAGCCTCGATGGCCGATTCGGCCTGCCGGTCGCCATGATGGACGAGCGCTACACCTCGGCGCAGGCCAGCCAGTCGCTGGCCGAAATCGGCGTCAGTGGCCGCAGCCAGAAACCCATGCTGGACCAGGTAGCGGCGCAGCACATCCTCCAATCCTATTTCGACAGCCTTTGCAGAAAGTCGCCCCATGACCCTGCCTGACGCCGAACAGCTACTGCAGATCCTGGCTGAAAAGCTGCGCCCGCTGATCCAGGACAACACCGCACTGGTCGGCATCCACAGCGGCGGCGCCTGGCTGGTGGAACGCCTGTTGCCGCTGTTGACCGATAACAGAGAACTGCCGCACGGCCTGCTCGACATCTCCTTCTACCGCGACGATTTCAGCCGCATCGGCCTGCATCCGCAGACCAAGCCGTCGCAAATTCCGTTCGATGTACAGGACAAGCACATCATTCTCGTCGACGACGTGCTTTACACCGGCCGTACCATACGTGCGGCCATGAACGAGCTGTTCGACTACGGCCGGCCGGCCGGCATCATGCTGGCAGTACTGGTCAGCCGCAACGGCCGTGAACTGCCGGTTGCCGCCGACGTGGCTGCAGCCGAGGTCACGCTTGACGCGAGCCGAAATTTGCAACTGCTGCGGCGCGAAGACGGCCGTTTTTACCTGAAACTTGAAGAAAAGCCAGATGCTTAATCCGCAACTCGACCAGGACGGCAAACTCAAGCACCTGCTGACGATCGAAGGCCTGCCGCGCGCCATCCTCAACCAAATCCTCGATACCGCGGAGTCATTCACCGGTGTCGCCGAGCGGGAAGTGAAGAAGGTGCCGCTGCTGCGCGGCAAGACCGTGTGCAACATCTTCTTCGAAAACAGCACGCGCACGCGCACCACGTTCGAGATCGCCGCCAAGCGCCTGTCGGCCGATGTGCTCAATCTCAATGTCGGCACCTCGTCGCAATCCAAGGGCGAAACCATCCTCGACACCGTCGACAACCTCACCGCCATGCACGCCGACATGTTCGTCGTGCGCCATGCCCAGTCCGGCGCGGCACACCTGATCGCACGCCATGCCGCGCCGCATGTGCATGTCATCAACGCTGGCGACGGCCGCCATGCACATCCGACCCAGGGTCTGCTCGACGTCTTCACCATCCGCCATTACAAGCCGGACATGCATAACCTGCGCATCGCCCTGGTCGGCGACGTATTGCATTCGCGCGTCGCGCGTTCGGAAATCCACGCCATGACCACGCTGGGCGTACCCGAAGTACGCGTGATCGCGCCCAAGACGCTGCTGCCGGAACATGTGGAAAAACTGGGCGTACAGATCTATCACGACATGCGCGAAGGTCTCAGGGACGTGGACGTGGTCATGATGCTGCGCCTGCAGAACGAGCGCATGAGCGGCTCGCTGCTGCCGAGCGCGCAGGAATACTTCAAGTGCTACGGCCTGACGCAGGACAAGCTGGCACTGGCCAAGCCCGACGCCATCGTCATGCATCCGGGCCCGATGAATCGCGGCGTGGAAATCGATTCCTCGGTCGCCGACGGACGGCAATCGGTGATCCTGCCGCAGGTAACGTTCGGCATTGCCGTGCGCATGGCGGTCATGTCCATCCTGGCAGGCAACAGCTGATGCTGCATCAAAAAATTTTTGCCTCGCGCCTGCCGCGCGCACTGAATACCAGAGGCCTCGCCCGATGAAAATCCAGATCAAGAACGGCCATTTGGTCGACCCCAAGAACAATCTCGACGGCAGGCACGATGTATTCATTGCCGCCGGCAGGATCGCCGGCATCGACCACAAGCCTGACGGCTTCGCCGCCAACCACGTCATCGATGCCGCAGGCCTGGTTGTTTGCCCGGGCCTGGTCGATCTCGCCGCGCGCTTGCGCGAACCCGGCTACGAATACAAGGCCACGCTCGAAAGCGAATTGCTGGCAGCGGTAGCAGGCGGCATCACCAGCGTCGTCTGCCCGCCCGACACCGACCCCGTACTCGACGAGCCCGGCCTGGTCGAGATGCTCAAGCACCGCGCCAAGCAGCTCAACCTGGCGCATGTTTATCCGCTGGGCGCACTGACGCGGCAGCTTGAGGGCAAGCAGCTCACCGAAATGAGCGAGCTGACCGAAGCCGGCTGTATCGGTTTTTCCCAAGCCGACGTCACCATCACCGATACCCAGGTGCTGTGGCGTGCCATGCAGTATGCGGCCACCTTCGGCTACACGGTCTGGCTGCGCCCGCAGGAAGCCTATCTTGCCAGCGGCGGCGTGGCGCACGATGGCGAAATTGCCGCGCGCCTCGGCCTCAAGGGCATTCCTGCGGCAGCGGAAACACTGGCCATTCACCTGATCCTGCGCATCGCGCAGGAAACGGGAGCGAAAGTCCATTTATGCCGCCTGTCGACCGGTGAAGGCGTCGACATGGTGCGGTTCGCCAAGCAGCAAGGCATGGCCGTCAGTTGCGATGTCTCGGCCAATCACTTGCATCTGACCGAGCACGACATCGGCTTCTTCGATGCGCACTGCCACCTGAAGCCGCCGTTGCGCAGCCAGCGCGACCGTGACGGACTGAGTCTCGGCCTGGCAGACGGCACCATCGATGCCGTCTGTTCCGATCACACGCCGGTGGACGATGACGCCAAGCTGCTGCCGTTCGCCGAAGCCGAACCGGGTGCTACCGGCCTTGAGCTGTTGCTGCCCCTGAGCCTGAAATGGGCTGCGCAAAATAAAATCGGCTTGCGTACGGTAATCGCTCGACTGACCAGCGCGCCTGCCGCTATATTGGGCCTCGATGCCGGACACCTGAGCCCGGGCAGCAACGCCGACCTGTGCATTTTCGATCCGGAGCATTACTGGAAAATCGAAGCCGGCTCGCTGCTTAGCCAGGGCAGGAACACGCCTTTCCTCGGCATGGAGCTGGCAGGCAAGGTGCGCTACACCTTGCTGCACGGCCAGACGGTGCATCACACATCGTGAAAGGACTTAACCTTATGCGAAAACCCTATGCATTCCTGCTGCTGGCACTAGCTGCGTGCAGTGTCCAGGCTGCCCAGCCGCGCCCGGGCCTTTGGAACATCGAAGCTACCGTTTCCGCCGACGGCTCGGCGAAACCCATGGGTCCGTTCTACCGCCAGCAATGTTTCAGTGAAGAAGACATCCGCAGCCCGGAACAGCTGTTGACCGACATTGGCGCCCAGGACTGCAGCTACGGCGACAAGAAATATGTAGGCGACCGCTTTACCTTCAGCATCAGCTGCCAGGGCGCCCTGCCCATGAGCGGCACCGGCAGCATTCTTTACGGGACCGATACCGTGCAGGCCGATGCCAACATCGTAGCTGATTTGCAAGGATTGTCGGTTGCAACCACCAGCACTGTCAAAGGCAAGCGCGTAGGCGACTGTCCCGCCTCGTAGGGTTGTAGGGTTTGCAGCTGTCAGGTAGCGGACCTGTTGGATGATGGTGCGCAAATAAAAGCATTTGCACACCCTACGATTAGATTTCCATGGCGCTCGGCGTAGGGTTTGCAACCAACGGTTGCGAACCAACCGTATTACCCACTGACGCGTTACACACCCACACCCCTTATCTTCAGGCCTTGCTCCAATCCAGCGGCGCCAGTCCGCTCTCGCGATCCACGCGCCGCAGCAGCTTGCGCGCGTCGAACGGCGCCTTGACCTTGATATCGTTGTCGAAATAGCAGTAGACGTCTCGCGCCTTGCGCTTGGCGGGCAAGGTATGGCTGATCAGTTGGGCGTCGGGTGGCTGGCTGCCTTCGCTCCATGCCTGGATACGCGCAGCCCAGCGGTCGAGTGCCTGATCAGTGTAGCCGCTGGCATAAAGCTCCTCATCCCCATGCAGCCGCATATAGATGAAATCGGCCGTCACATCCTCGTAGTATAGCCATTTCCCGGCAGTATCCGCCACCACCAGCGCCACCTGGTAGGCCCGCAACAGCGCGACGAATACAGGATCGACAAAGCTCTTGTTGCGAATTTCCACCGCATGCCGCAACGGCCGCTTCTCATCGATGGCCAGATGTTCCCGCCCGTGCATCTTGGCTTCGCGCTGATGTGCCTGCCTCAGCGCAGTTTCGCTATCCTGCGGCAGCAGCTTGAGAAAAGTCTCGAACTGCGCGGGATCGAAACGAAAACTCGGCGGAAATTGCCAGAGGATGGGGCCGAGTTTTTCCTTGAGCAAGAACAGACCGGAGGCAAGGAAGTTGGCGATCGGCTTTTCCACGTCGTTCAACTTCAGGACGTGCGTCACGTAACGCGGCGCCTTGACGCTGAAGACGAATTTCTCCGGCGTGTCCTGATACCAGCGCATGAAGCTTGGCGGCCGTTGCAACCCGTAGAAGGTGCCGTTGATTTCGATGGTGGGCAAGGCACGCGAAGCGAAATGCAGCTCACTCGCCTGGCGCAGCTTTTCCGGATAGAACACCTTGCGCCACGGCGGGTAGCGCCAGCCCGAGATGCCGATGCGGATATCGCTTTTCATCGCCTGAGCTTACGCCTGCCATACAAGCGTATCTGGACGCTGCTCAACAGAACCGGCGACCGCTGGGCCTTGCCCTAATCTCGGACGGCGACCAGATGCCGCAACTGCCGGTCATGCAGGCGCGCGAATACAAGCAAGGCCGTGATGGCGCCGAGCAAGGCACAAAACATGTCCGACTGCATATCCCAGATGTCGCCTTGTGTACCGAGGAACTCGTCCGCGCCTTGCCCCAGCGCCAATGCGGTGCCCCACTCGATGAGCTCATAGGTGGCGCTGATGGCGAGGACGACGCAGACGACGATAAAGGCGAGCATGCGCCGTCCGCGCACATAAGCACCGCGCAGCAGAATCTCGCGTACTGCCAGCGCCGGCACCAGGCCCTGGAAAAAGTGGCCGATCTTGTCGTAGGGATTGCGGCTGAGATCGAAAAGATCAGCCAGGTAAAACCCCAGCGGTACTCTCGCATAGGTGTAGGCGCCGCCCGTCATCAGCACCACGGCATGCAGAAAAATGGCGGCGTAAAGCAAGGCGGTCAGCGGATAACGGGTTCGGGTAAACCACAGCAAAGGCAAGACCACGATGATCGGCAGCACTTCCAACCACCAGGTCAGGCGGTCGTAGGGATGCGCGCCCGAAATCGCCAGCAGGACCAGCAGCAAAATCGCGGCGGCAGCCAGCTTCAGGCGTTGCACCGGCACTGGCGTATCGATGGCGCCGCTCAAACGATCCCCAAATGATCCAGTCCCGCCGACAGATCCCTGTCCTTGGAATCCTTGCTTTCGAGCTTGATTCGGAGCCGCACATCGTTGACCGAGTCGGCATTGCGCAGCGCGTCTTCATAACTGATCTGGCCGGATTCATAAAGATCGAACAGCGCCTGGTCGAAGGTCTGCATACCGGCCTCGCGCGACTTGGCGATGATGTCCTTGATCTCGTGCACCTCGCCCTTGAAGATGAGGTCGGAAATCAGTGGCGAATTCAGCATGATCTCCATCGCCGCCACGCGGCCGACCCCGTCCTTGCGCGCAATCAGGCGCTGCGAAACGAAAGCGCGCGTATTGAGCGACAGGTCCATGAGCAACTGGTGGCGCCGCTCTTCGGGGAAGAAGTTGATGATGCGGTCGAGCGCCTGGTTGGTGCTGTTGGC
>CBILOJ010000013.1:0-17285 GCA_966238525.1 uncultured Methylophilaceae bacterium
TGATCAAGGCGCACGAAATCCAGGGCGTGCTGGCGCTGGAGAACAGCTTCAACCGCGTCGGCCTCGACCACGTGCTGCTGGTCAAGATCGCCTCCACCGCCGTCGTTACCCAGATGCTGGGCGGCAGCCGCGAGGAAACCATCAACGCCGTGTCCAACGCCTGGATCGACGGCCAGGCCTTGCGCACCTACCGCCATAGCCCGACCACCGGTTCGCGCAAGTCGTGGGCGGCGGGCGATGCCACCAGCCGCGCCGTGCGGCTCGCGCTGATGGCGCTCAAGGGCGAGATGGGTTCTCCGTCGGCGCTGACCGCCAAGACCTGGGGCTTCTACGACGTGCTGTTCAAGGGCAACGCCTTCAAGTTCCAGCGGCCGTACGGGTCGTATGTCATGGAGCACGTGCTGTTCAAGATTTCGTTCCCGGCCGAGTTCCATGCGCAGACGGCCGTGGAATGCGCCTTCCAGCTGCACGACCAGGTCGGCAATCGCCTGGATACGCTGGACAGGATCGCCGCAATCGACCGCATCGTCATCACCACGCACGAGTCGGCGATCCGCATCATCGACAAGCAGGGACCGCTGGCCAACCCGGCCGACCGCGACCACTGCATCCAGTACATGGTCGCTGTCGGCCTGCTCAAGGGCTCGCTGACCGCCGCCGACTACGAGGACGAAGCCGCCGCCGATCCGCGCATCGATGCCTTGCGCGCTAAAATGGTGTGCACCGAGAAGGCCGAATACACGCGCGACTACCTCGACCCGGACAAGCGCTCGATCGCCAATGCCGTGCAGATTTTCTTCAAGAACGGCAACCGTTCCGCCGATGTGGCGGTCGAATATCCGATCGGGCATCGCCGGCGCCGGGCCGAAGGCATCCCCGAGCTGGTGCGTAAATTCAGGACCAACCTGGCACGCCGCTTCCAGCCGGCACAGCAGGACAGGATACTCGCGCTGTGCCTGGATCAGGCGGCACTGGAGCGCACGCCCGTGCCCGAATTCATGGACCTGTTCGTCATCGAGGAGACCGCGAGCAAATGACGTGCACCGAACGCTGCTGTGGGTATATCATAGGCATATACAAGTAGGTATATCGCATGCAAGGCCCACCGCACACTCATCCACTTCCCGACGCCCGGTTCGTGACCGGCGCCGGGTTATCGTTGTTGTCGCAATCCATCATTTAAAGGAGTACATCATGTACCTGGAAAGTCTGAGCAACCTGGCGATCAAGAACCCGTTCAAGGCCAAATACGAGAATTTCATCAACGGCAAATGGCAACCGCCAGTCGATGGCCAGTACTTCGACAACATCAGCCCGCTGACCGGCAAGCCGTTCTGTCAGGTGGCCCGCTCCAATGAAAAAGACGTGAACCTGGCGCTGGATGCGGCGCATGCCGCGCGCGAAGCCTGGGGCAAGACCTCGACCACGGCGCGCTCCAATATCCTGCTGAAAATCGCGGATATCATGGAAACCAACCTGGAAACCATTGCCACCGCCGAGACCATAGACAACGGCAAGCCGATCCGCGAAACGATGAATGCCGACATTCCGCTGGCCATCGATCACTTCCGCTATTTCGCCGGTGCCATCCGAGCCCAGGAAGGCGGCATCAGCGAGATCGACCATGAAACCATGGCCTATCACTTCCACGAACCGCTGGGCGTGGTCGGCCAGATCATTCCGTGGAACTTCCCGATCCTGATGGCGGCGTGGAAGCTGGCACCGGCCCTCGCCGCCGGCAACGTGGTCGTCATGAAGCCGGCCGAGCAGACGCCGGCCTCCATCCTGGTCGTCATGGAGCTGATCGCCGACCTGCTGCCGCCCGGCGTGCTCAATATCGTCAACGGCCACGGCGTCGAAGCCGGCAAGCCGCTCGCCACCAGCTCGCGCATCGCCAAGATCGCTTTCACCGGCTCCACCTCGGTCGGCCGCCTGATCATGCAATACGCCAGCCAGAACCTGATCCCCTCCACGCTCGAACTCGGCGGCAAGTCGCCCAACATCTTCTTCGAAGACATCATGGACGCCGACGATGCTTATTTCGACAAGGCACTCGAAGGCTTCGCGCTGTTCGCGCTGAACCAGGGCGAAGTCTGCACCTGCCCGTCGCGCGCATTGATCCAGGAATCGATCTACGACAAGTTCATCGAACGCGCGATCAAGCGTGTCCAGGCCATCAAGCAGGGCAACCCGCTCGACAGCAGCACCATGATCGGTGCACAGGCTTCGAGCGAGCAGATGGAAATCATCATGTCCTACATCAACCTGGGCAAGGAAGAAGGCGCGCAGCTGCTGACCGGCGGCAACGTCAAGAAGCTGGATGGCGACCTGGCCGACGGTTACTACATCGAGCCCACCGTGTTCAAGGGCCACAACAAGATGCGCATCTTCCAGGAGGAAATCTTCGGACCGGTACTGTCCGTGACCACCTTCAAGGACGAAGCCGAAGCGCTGGCGATCGCCAACGACACCATGTACGGCCTCGGCGCCGGTGTCTGGAGCCGTGACGGTGCGCGCGCCTTCCGCATGGGCCGCGGCATACAGGCCGGCCGCGTCTGGACCAACTGCTACCACTTGTACCCGGCGCACGCTGCATTCGGCGGTTACAAGCAGTCCGGCATCGGTCGCGAAAACCATCGCATGATGCTCGACCACTATCAGCAAACCAAGAACCTGCTGGTCAGCTACAGCCCGAACGCCTTGGGTTTCTTCTGATCCGCGGCCAACTGCTAGCGTAGTAGCATCAGGGCGAGTGCATATGTTTCCGCAAGGAACATGGCACTCGCTTTTTTATAGCCAGGAATCCCGCAGCACAGCCAAGGAGCTTCCCATGCAAGCGACTCGCATTACCGCCACGCCGGCGGCCACTGCCCTGATCGACGACCTCAGGGCCAAACACGGCAAGCTGATGTTCCATCAGTCCGGCGGCTGCTGCGAAGGCAGCGCGCCCATGTGCATGAAAGAAGGCGAGATGCTGATCGGCGGCGCCGACGTCAAGCTCGGCGAGGTGCACGGCGTGCCGTTCTACATGGCGAAGTTCCAGTTCGAATACTGGGAACACACGCATTTGACGCTGGATGCCATCGCCGGTCACGGCGGCATGTTCTCGCTGGAACAAGGGACGGGCCGGCATTTCATCATCCGCTCGCGCCTGTTCACCGACGAGGAATGGCAGCAGATCCAGCAACAGCCGGTGGAACAGTGCGGCTGAGCGAATAAATATTGAATGAAACCTCTGAGAAATGGTGTCTGTTTTTAATTTGACTCAAATTCCTTAATCCGCTTAAATGTTTTCATGATCCTCAGGTTTCGCGCTTTGGTTGCGATATTTACTATTGTGACATTGCTATTCTCGGCGTTTTGGGCGACGGGATCCGATGCTCTGTCCGATACTCTAAAAGCTGAGACCATCGTGCTCGAGCAACACGCTCACGATGTTGGCTACTCACAGTCACAGGTTGATACACACAGCAAGACCTTTCCTGAACAATCCTGCAATCATGGTTGTCATGTTGCAGTCCATCTGCTTGGTTTGTTTGAAAACCGCTCCTCAACCATTTCTCTGCCAGTCCTTAAACGGGTAGCCTCCTTCGATGGCGATCCTGCTATCGACAACCCCTTCCTGCAAGGCCCTTTCCGCCCGCCTCTAGCCCTGCCTCTCGCCTAAGTCGTAAAGTCTGCTCGCCTAGTGTTTAGCTGAGCAGGGCCTTTAATGCAGCTGAAGAGGTGCTCCTGTGTGTCATCTGTTTTTTTCAAAATCCGTACTTGATGTACGGCGTTTTACTACATCATTTTTACTATCGATAGCACTGCTCAGTGTCACGTCGACGCTGTATGCAGCGCCTTTGACCCTGGAAAGCGCATGGGAAATTGCAGAGCAAAACAATATTGAGCTCAAACTTGCGATCGCTAATCGCGAAGCCATTCGGGGCCAGCTAGACGAGGCGAATGCCCCCTTATACAACAATCCTGTTATCAATTTCGAAGCCCGTCGCCGCAGCATCTATCAGTCTGGGCGATCCGATGCTGAGCGTGGTGAATGGGGTGGCGGCATTAGTCAAACCTTTGAGATTGCCGGCCAACAGGGATTGAGGCGTGAGACTGCTGAAGCAAGACTTGCCGCACTGGAGCAGAACATCGCCGAAACTACGAGAACCGTGCGGGCCCAGGTGGAAGAACAGTTCGTGCAGGTGCTCGCTATTCAAAAGAGGATTGAGACCGAGCAACGCATTCTGGCCTTGATCGAGCACAATACTGAGCTGTCACGTAAGCGTGTGGCAGCCGGCGAAGACAGCAAACTGGACGGCAATCTTGCCGTTGTCGACACTGAGCGTGCCCGCAATCAGCTCAGCGTATTGCAAGAGCAACTCACGCGCGCACGTTATGAGCTTTCAAAGGTATTGCAATTACCGGAGCAAGCTCTCCCTCAGGTCAACGGAGAGCTCGCCCCAATGGCTCAGACCTACACGCTAGCCGAGTTATTGGCTTCCATAGAATTGAGGCCAGCGGTCAAGGCACTATCGTTGCGGGAGAATTCAGCGCGTTCGAGTTTGGCGCTGGAACGTAGTCAGCGATATCCGGATCTCACTATCAGTCTGAACAACAGCCGCGAAGCCGGTGTGGTCGGTGACGACAACATCACGTCTCTTGGATTCTCGCTACCAATCCCATTATTCCGCCGAAATGCTGCCGGAATCGGCCAAGCCGCGACCGAACTTGCGCAAGTGGAGGTTGATCGCGTCGCTTTCACACGGAATGCAAAAACCGCTGTTCAGGCTGCCTGGCAACGCAGGCAAAACATTGAAGCACGGGTGCAGCGCCTGAACAGTGAAGTGTCGCCTAAGCTCGAAGAAAACCTGAGGCTTTCGCAACTGGCCTTCCAGAACGGCGAGATCGGTCTGCCGCAATTACTGATCGTGCAACGCCAGACTATCGATGCCCAGCGTGATTTAGTCGAAGCCTTGCGCGATCTGAGGCTCACGCAGATCGAGCTCGAATACACAGCAGGCTGGCCCAACCGCAACAGCCCAGCTTATCAGGAATAAGGAAATTTCATGTTAATTCAATCATCAACCCGAGCTGCCTTGCTTTCAGTCTTGATCGTGCTTTCGTTTACCGGATGCGGCGCCGGAAATAATACAGATAGCTCTTCTGCAGAGCCTGTTGAAAAGGCGGAGCACACCGATGAGCAAGGCGGGCTGCATCTTTCAGAAGCTGAAAAACAGCAAGCAGGCATTGCCGTTCAGGAAGTCGCTACCCAAGCTATCAAGGACCAGTTGGTGCTGACGGCCAATATCGTGGCCAACCAGGATCGGCTGGCACATGTCACCCCAAGAGTGGAAGGCAAGCTAATTGAAGTCCCGGCTAAGTTGGGGGATGAGGTGAAACCCGGGCAGTCACTTGCTGTGATAGACAGTATTCAGATGGGCGAGGCGCGCGCGGAACTCCGTCGTGCGCAAAGTGAACTCGACTTGGCCAAGGCCAACTTCGAACGAAATGACCGCTTGTATGAAGAGCAGGTCGTATCGCAGAAGCAATGGCTAGAAGCGAAGTCTGCTTTGGAGCGTGCACAGTCCGCGGCAAACGCGCAGCGCGAGCGACTGCGCATGTATGGCGGGTTGGGCCACGATGGGGGATCCACCTACATCGTAACAGCGCCGTTTGCAGGTATGGTGATTGAGAAAAATATGGTGATCGGCGAATTGGCGAGGCCCACTGACGTGCTGTTCACCGTGGCCGATCTCTCGCAGGTTTGGATCGAGGCCGATGTAACGGAGGCCGACCTGGGCAAGTTGAGGATAGGTGCGCCGACAACCATTACGGTGACCGCTTTCCCGGATATGTCGTTTGCCGGCAAGGTGAGCTATATCTCAAGTATTGTTGACCGCGATACACGCACGGTAAAAGCGCGCATCGAAATTCCCAATCCCGAAGGCAGATTGCGCATAGGAATGTTCGCCCGTGCCTCTCTTGGTCTTGAAAGCACTCAGCAAGTCATCGTTGTGCCGGCAGATGCCGTTTTCCTGATGCAGGGCCAAAGCACGGTTTATGTAGCCGACGGGGATGCATTTGAGGCGCATCCTGTTGAGCTCGGCATGCGTGTGCCAGACGGCGTTGTGGTTTCGGACGGACTGAACTCCGGAGATCAGATTGTTGTGAAGGGGGCTTATACCCTCAAAGCACGCCAGCTCAAATCCCAGATCAGCGATGAGCACTAGGAGAACAATATGCTGAACTGGATTCTAGAAATATCCATGCGTTACAAGCTGCTGGTCATCATAGCCTTTATCGTCGTGGCGGGCCTGGGGGTCCGAGCCTGGCAGGTTGTGCCGTTGGATGCATTTCCCGATGTCACACCGGTACAGGTCAATGTCTATACCGAGTCGCCGGGACTTGCCTCTGAAGACGTCGAAAAACTTATCACCTTCCCGGTGGAAAGCTCGCTTGCCGGTCTGGCCGGTATCGAGGCCATCCGTTCTGTTTCATTATTCGGCTTGTCGTATGTCAGCGTTTATTTCTCTGACGATACAGACATCTATCGTGCTCGGTTCCTTGTTAATGAAAAACTGGCCGATGCGCGCGCTCGCATTCCACAAGGGTATGGAGAACCCGCCCTGGGGCCCAACACTTCCGGTCTGGGCCAGGTGCTCTGGTACACATTGAAATCGGAGAATCAGCAACTATCTGCGACAGATTTACGGACGATACAGGACTGGAATGTGCGCCTGGTAATGCGTACGGTCTCCGGTGTCGATGATATTACTTCATGGGGAGGTTTCGAGAAGCAATACCAGGTTCAGATTGATCCGCAAAAGCTCGTCAAATATGAGCTGACGTTCAACCAGGTGATCGACAGATTGATAGCAAACAATCGTCAAGTGGGCGGACAGTATGTCAATCTTGGACAGGAGCAGTACCTCGTGCGAGGTCTGGGTCTTGTAAAGAATACCAACGATATCGGGCATATCTTGGTGAAGGAAGAGAATGGGACACCGGTTTATGTCGGTGATGTAGCCAAGGTCATTGAAGGACCTGGCTTGCGATTTGGTGCAGTGACTGAAAACGGCCAGCAAGTCGTCATGGGTATGGTGCTTGCCCGTATTGGTGAAAACGCTCAACAGGTGATTGAAGCCGCCAAGAAAAAACTCGAAATCGTCAGGGCTGCGTTGCCAGAAGGCGTCACCTTGGAAACAGTGTACGACCGCACCACGATCATAGAGAAAGCCATCAGTATGGCTGACCGTGCCATGATCGAAGGCGCCTTGCTGGTCATCGCAGTCCTGTTTCTGATGCTGGGCGAAGTGCGCTCAGCACTTGTGGTTGTGGTGGCGATTCCCATGGGCCGCTTGATTGCATTTATCCTCATGGAGCGCTACGGCGTATCCGCCAACCTCATGTCGTTAGGCGGCCTCATCATCGGGCTCGGCATGACCATCGATGGCCCGCTGGTTCTGGTCGAGAACTGCTTCCGGCGCTTGGCGCATACTGCCGGTCAAATGGTAGACCGTACCCAGATCGTGCTTGATGCTTCGCGTGAAGTCATCAACCCAATTGCATTCGGCGTGTTGATCATTACCGCTGTGTTCCTGCCGCTATTTTCGTTAACCGGGCTTGAAGGCAAGTTGTTCAAGCCACTCGCCATCAATATGACCTTTGCCATGATCGGGTCAATGATTTTGACTCTGACCTTGATCCCGGTCTTGGCCTCTCTTGCCTTGCGCCCCAAGGAAGAGCGCGATCCCTGGCTCATCAGGTTTTTGAAGCCCAAGTATGCAGCGTTGCTGAACTGGAGCCTGAAACGCAAAGCCGTCATCGTCAGCATCACACTGGCTGCCTTCGTCGGGGCGCTGGCGCTGTTCCCCTTCTTGGGTAAAGAGTTCATGCCCAACCTGCAGGAACAGGACATCTTGTTCAGGGTCACGAGTATTCCGTCTACATCACTCGACCAATCTATCAAGATTTCAGAGCGGGTTGCGGCAAGCCTGAAGGCAGCGCCTGAAGTCAGAAGCAGTCTTGCCATGATAGGGAGAGCTGAAAAAGGTGAAATTGCCGATGTGAATTACATGGAAGTGCTGGTACACCTCAAGCCAGCAGATCATTGGCCGGAAAAAATCAGTTACCCCGAGCTTGCCAGGAAATTGCAGCACAAGCTTGAACAGGACGTGCCGGAGGCTGTGGTCGCGGCTACCCAGCCTATCCAGATGCGTGTCGAGGAACTCATTTCGGGGATCCGGGCGACTCTGTCGGCCAAGATATATGGCGAGGACCTGGCAACGTTGGATAGATTGGCCACGGAGATCCAGGCAGTCATATCAAGAGTGAAAGGTGTGACAGACCTGGCGCTGGAAGCCAATATTGGCAAACCGCAACTTATCATCAGTGTGGACCGTGAAGCTATCGCCCGTTATGCCATCAATGCCGAAGAAGTCCTGCAGGTGGTACAAGCTGGAATCGGGGGCAAACCTGTTTCGACATTGATCGATGGTGTAAAACGTTTCGATATTTTGGTGAGACTTGCGCCTGAATATCGAGACGATATCAAGAGCATTGCCGATATTCCCATCAGAACCGCCCAGGGCGCCTTGGTGCCGTTAGCGCAGATCGCCGACATCAAAACTGAAGAAGGCTATTCTTTCGTACGGCGTGAACAATTGCAACGTTACGCCGTGGTACAGATGGATGTTCAAGGCCGGGATATTGACGGTTTCGTACAGGAAGCCCAGGCAGCGATAACTAAGCAGGTCGATTTGCCAGCAGGCTATTGGGTCGAGTGGGGTGGCGCCTTCGAGAATCAGCAGCGCGCGTTGACCAAGCTCTCATGGATCGTGCCGTTAACCATAGGCCTGATCTTCGTATTGCTCTATACCGCCTTCAATTCTTTGCGCTACGCCGGCCTCATCATCGCGAATGTGCCCTTCGCCGCCATCGGTGGCATTTTTGCGCTCGGTTTGTCGGGTCAATATTTGTCCGTGCCGGCGGCCGTAGGTTTCATTGCCGTGTTCGGTGTTGCCATGCTGAATGGCATCGTCCTGGTTTCATTCCTGAACAGTCTGCGTAAGGACGGTCTCGGCGTCCGCCAGGCGATACTTGAAGGTACGTCACTGAGGTTGCGGCCTGTCTTGATGACGGCCATGGTCGAGATTTTCGGGCTTATCCCATTCCTGTTAGCCACGGGGGTTGGGTCTGAAATTTTGAGGCCGCTGGCTATAGTCGTGATTGGTGGACTGATTACAGCTACTGCCTTGACCCTGGTATTTTTACCTGTGGTATATGAATGGATGGAGGTAAAGAGAGGTTTGGCTGTGGAAAAATAAGTTTCAACCTACGTCCAGGCATATGAATTTTCTGTTTTCACTGCGCTCGCTGTTTCGATGGGAGGGATTGCTAATTGTATACAGTCTCCCAACAAACCAATAAAAGCCATACCGGGGTATGGCTTTTATCAACACTTTAATTGAACGGCTCGCAGTGATTGCAAGCCTTTTTTATATCGCGACCATCACAGTCGCGCTAACCGATCGTTACAAGTTGCTGAGATCGTCTATGGCGTCCACCACCATGCCGGTGCCCACGGCAATCAACAGGATATCGGCCGCCACGCGCACGTATTTATGGCCGATCGGCGGTGTACCAATCTCGACCACCAGGCGCGGCGGCAAGTCGTAATAGATAACGTCGCGCGGCAAGGGATAGCCGCGGCGCCATTTCTTGGCCTGGCCCGGCGGCATGCAGCCGTTGTGCTTCTTGGCAAGGCCAGGCGGGCAATGGCCGCTGTGAAATTCGTCGCTGTAGTAGTCGCGCACCAGCACGCGCTGCCTGTCGTCGAAGTTCAGGTTGACGTTGATGTCGACGCCGCCATCGTGGTCATGATCGTGGCGGTAGTCGCGATCGCGGTCATCATCATGATCACGATCGTCGTATTTTTGATGATGCGACGGCTTGTGTCCCTTGCCGCCGCCCTTGTCCGGTTTTTCTGCAAAAGCTGGCGAGCAGATCAGGGCGCCCAGCAGCAGCAAACCCGCATAACGCGGCCATGACAATTTTTCCATTCGTATCCCCTTTCGGTCACCGGGTTGTATATCGCTACGCCATGATCAACGGCTGAGCTCACGCCAGTTTACCGTGCTGCGGGGAATTCCACACGCCTGCTCGCGCGCTTAATGCTTATGTAGTGCAATGATCGTCAATGCCGAACCAGTGATGCCGAGAAAGCCTGATGCAACCCCTCGGCGGCGAAACGCTGCGCCTCGCGCGCCTGGTCGAGCACGGCACCCATGCCGAAAAACTCGTGGGTGACGCCATCGTAGTTGCGGTAATTGACCGCGACCCCGGCTTCGCGCAGGTTATCGGCATATTCCTTGCCCTCGGAACGCAGCGGATCGATCTGCGCCGTAATTACGGTGGCGGGCGGCAGCCCTTGCAGGCTGGGCTCGCGCACCAGCGAGATCATGCGGCTCTCGCCGTCGGTGTGCCAGTTCAGGTAATGCTGGAAGAACCAGCGCATGGCATCGCGGCTGAGCGGCTTGGCCTCGGCGTTCTCGATATAGGACGGGCTGTCGAAATCGTAGTTGGTCACGGGATAGACCAGCAACTGGTGCACCGGCATCGGCAGATCCTGGTTACGCGCCATGATGGCAACCGAAGCAGCCAGGTTGCCGCCTGCACTCTCGCCCGCCACGGCAATGCGAGTCGCGTCGCCCTGGATTTCGCCGGCATGCGCCAGCGCCCATTGATAGGCGGTGAAAGCATCGCTGTGCGCGGCCGGGAAACGATGCTCCGGTCCCTGGCGATAATGCGCCGAAATCACGACGGCGTTGGCAATATTGGCCAGTGCGCGTGGCGTAGCATCGTAAGTGTCGAGATCGGCGATGACCCAGCCGCCGCCGTGATAATAGACGACGACGGGAAACGGTCCGTCGCCTTTGGGCGTGTAGATGCGAATAGCGAGTTTGCCGGCCGGGCCGTCGATCTGCCGGTCTTCCACTTTCGCCACTGCCTCCGGCTCGATGCTTTTGCCCTGCCGCAGCAGCAGGGTTTGCACCGCGTCGGCCGGCGTCGGCTGGCCGCGTGCCTGGTTCGGTGTCAGGCTTTCGAACGGTCTGACGCCAAGCCGCTGCAGTTCGTTGAGCACGGCCTTCATCTGCGGATCCAGCCGTGGATCGGCCGCCTGGCGCTTCCTGGCCGCAGCCGCACTGGCAATGAAGGCAACAGCGCCGGCCGCCGCCAGCAGCCCTACCGATTTTCTCAATGTCATTTGCATGATGTTCCCCTTTCGATCGGGTCTAGCGTTGCAAGCTGAAACAACAAAGCCTTTTCCGCATGAAAAGGCTGCAGTGCCATGATGCGGCGAAACCCATGGCCGGTATGTTCGACCGCGCACGTCCTGATTACGCCGCTGCTAGCGCGATGGCTGTGCCTGCTGCAGCAGCGGCTCGAACGCCGCGGGCGCCAGTGGCCGCGAAAACAGATAGCCCTGCCCGTAGTCGCAGCCGGCCGCGAGCAGCAGCGCGCGCTGCGCCTCGGTCTCCACGCCTTCGGCGACGACTTGGATACCGAGCTTGTGCGCCATCTGGATGATGGCTTCGCACAGCGCCATATCATCGGTACCGGGCGCGAGGTTGGCCATGAAGGACTGGTCGATCTTGAGATAGTCCATATGGAATTTTTTCAGGTAGGACAACGAGGAATAACCGGTGCCGAAATCGTCCAGCGACATCTGCATGCCGGCCGCACGGCAGTCCTGCAGGGTTTGCGTGACAGTGGCGTTGGCGTCCAGCAGCAGGCCCTCGGTAATTTCGATGACGATGCTGTTGCCCGGCAGCTGTTGCGCGCGCAGATAGTCGAACCAGGCGTCCTGGCGCCGCTTCTTGCCGGAGAATTGCACCGGCGATTTGTTGATGCTGATCTGGAAATCGGGGCGCCAGTTGCGCCAGTGCTTGACCTGCCGCACAGCCTGGTAGAACACCCAGTCGCCGATATCGATAATCAGGCCGGTGGCTTCGGCAATCGGGATGAATTCGGCTGGACTGATCAGGCCGCGCTCGGGATGCTCCCAGCGGATCAGCGCTTCCGCCTTGCGCACGCTGCCGCTGGCCAGATCGACGATGGGCTGGTAGACGAGCCGCAGCTGGCCTTCCGCCAGTGCGCTGCGCAATTCGCGCGTCAGCTCCATGCGGTTCAGCGCGGCCTGCTGCATCGCCGGCGTGAAGTAGCTATAGCGGTTGCGCCCTTGGCGCTTGGCGTCGTACATGGCCTGATCGGCATTGCGCAGCAGCGTATCGATATTGTCGCCGTCATCGGGATACAAGGTCAGGCCGATGCTGACCGTGAGATAGACCTCGTTCTCCTGCAGCTGAAACGGCGCCGCAAGCCGGCGCATGATTTCCTGCGACACGCGCTCGGCGCCGCTCACTGCATTGAGGCCGGCGACGATGATACAGAATTCGTCGCCGCCCAGCCGCGCCACGCTGTCCTCGCCACGCACGCAGTCCTGCAGGCGCCGCGCCACCTGCTGCAGCAGATCGTCACCGAGCGCATGGCCCAGCGTGTCGTTGATTTCCTTGAAATTGTCGAGGTCGAGCAGGATCAGCGCCAGCTTGAGCTGGTAGCGCCGGCATTTCTCGACTTCCTGCTGCAGGCGGTCATGGAACAGACGGCGATTCGGCAATTGCGTCAGCGCGTCGTAACTGGCCTGGTACTGGATGATCTCCTCGGCGCGCTTGCGTTCGGTAATGTCGTTATAGGTGCCGAGGATGCCGATGACGGTGCCGGCCCGGCTGCGCAGCGGCACCTTGCTGGTCAGCAGCCAGCCCGGCCTGCCATCGGCGCGCACGGTGGGTTCCTCATAATTCAGCCGCGGCATGCCGGTGCGCATGATATCGAGGTCGTCCTCGGCGTAGCGATCGGTGTGCTCGGGGAAAAGCTCGGAATTGCGCTTGCCGATGATCTGCGCGATGTCGCTGACCCCGGCGTCCTGCAGGTATAGCGTATTGGCGCCGAGATAGCGCAGGTCGCGGTCGCGCCAGAAGATGCGCACCGGCGCATTGTCGAGGATGGACTGCAATACCTGGCGCGAGCTGGCCAGCTCCTCCTGCGCGCGCTGCAGCCGTTCGAACGGCTGCCGTACGCTGCTCGCGAACACGGCGCGATAGATAAATATATAAGCAATGATCTTGTACACATGCCCGAGCAGGCTGAGGATATCGGTCACGCCGGAATAAATGGCGAAGCAAAGCTCGCTCATGACGGTGGCGCTGGCGGCGGCAAACAGGCTGACAGCATCGTAATCGTGCGTCGGCTGCTGCCGTGCCGTGCGGAAAAACAGGAAAGCCGCGACCAGCAGCAGCAAGGAAATCGCATATTCGGCGCCGATCTTGAACGGCGCGAGCCCGGTCTCGGCGCTGAAGGTATGCGGCCACCACGGCTGATGGAACAATCCCAGCCAAGCCACTAGCGCCGCGACAGCCAGGCTGCCGGCCAGCAGCACATAGGGCATGCGCGGCTGCAGCAACGGGCGCCAGGGTTTGACCGCGACCGCGAGCAAGGTCAGCGCGGCGATGAATCGTGCCGCCAGCCAGAAATTGATGGATTTCTCGGGACTGGCTGGCGTTACCAGATCCGGCATGCCGACGAACGACAGCATATGCAGGGCATCGACGAGGCCGACCGCCAGCAGGCCGCAGTCCAGGATCAGCAGGTTGCCGTGACGTTCGGCCTTGTAGACGTTCCAGGCGACACCGAAGACGAGCACGGCGACGACGATGGAGAACAGCTCGCTGACCGTGTGCACCCACAACGGCATGATGCCGTTACCGCGTAAAAAAGACGGCAGGGGCGTCAGCCATAGCAGCAACAGCAGGGCCAGCATGCCCGCCAGCAGGCTCAGGATGCCCAACCCGGTGTTTTGCACTAACTTCCGCATCGTGCTTGTTCGATTCAGGAAAAGATGAGTAATGTAAGCCGAATCCGGCGTTCGCTTCTGTGCAGCGATGCCGCTATTCGGTATCTGGCGAATGCCGCTCCGGCTCGACCGGCGCAGGCTGAGGCCGGGGGGTTGCCGGCAGGACTGCGCGCGGCTCCGTCAACCTACCCGGCAGCACCGGCGTGCTGCCCGGCTTGGCCTTGCCGTCAGGCTGGGCCCGCAATTCATCAGTCAATGCGCGCGTTGCGTCGCGCTTGTGCTGCACGTACTGCAGAATGTTTTCCAGCGCCGGCGCCGAAGGCAGGGCCGGGTCCAGCGGCAACTGCGACAGTTGCTCGAAACTGCCTTCGTAGCGGTCGCCGATGACGCTGTCGATCTGCCCGGCCAGTTCGTCGAAAGTGGCGCCGCCGTGGCGGCTCTCGTCGACGATATCGAGCCAGGAGCGCTTGATGGCCTGCTCCTCGCGCACGAATTCGGCGATTTCCTCACGCACCCGCATTTCCTCGCTCCAGCGGTATTTGGGCGCGGGAATGCGCGCGATCAGCACGGCGACGGCCAGCGCAAGCACGACGGCGGCAACCAGGCGCGGCCGATATCCCATGCGAGCGCCGGTCAGCGGCAGGGCCAGGATGAAGCCAGCCAGTATGCCGGTAATGAAGCCACCGATATGCGCCGAATTGTCGATGCCGGGAATCAGGAAGCCGAGCGCAATGCTGACCGCGGAGAAGGCCAGCGCGCCCCAGAACAGCCAGCGGAATTCCTCGATGTGCAGGTTGCGGCGCTCGCGCCAGAGACAGGCCAGCAGCGCGCCGTAGACGCCGAAGATGGCGCCAGAGGCACCGCCCGAGACCGCTTCGTTGCCTTGCACCACCAGCGACAACAGGTTGCCGGCCAGGCCGCTGCCCAGATAGAGCGCGATGAAGCGCAGGTGGCCGTACATGCGCTCGACCAGGCGGCCGCCGTCCCATAGCGCCCACATGTTGAAGGCCAGATGCAGCAAGCCGAAATGAATGAACATGGCACTGCCGAGCCGCCACCACTCGCCATCCTGCGTCGCCGGGCCGAAATTGGCACCCCAGGCGAGCTGTACGCCGCTCGGCGAATGCCAGAGATCGGCGCCGTTCAACACCATGGCGCCGAACACCAGGGTATTGGCTACAATCAGCAGCCAGGTGACGGCCGGGCGCGCGATGCGCCGGTCGAGCAGGTCCTCCAGTCGGGGCAAGCCATTCATTTGCTGCGTATTCTCCACATCGCCTGCGACATCCGCTTCATAGCGTAGACCTCAGGAAACGTCGGGAATGCAAAACGTTGACGGCTTGCGTTGCCAGAACTCGGCGGCCGGCAGCGGATGGGAGAACAGATAGCCCTGGCCGTAATCGCAGCCGGCCGCGACCAGCAGCTGGCATTGCTGCTCGGTTTCTATGCCTTCGGCAATGACCTTGATGCCCAGCTTGTGCGCCATGACGATGATGGCCTCGCACAAGGCGAGGTCATCCGAACCCGGTGACAGGTGCTGCACGAACGACTGGTCGATCTTGAGCAGATCGACGTCGAATTTCTTGAGATAGGCCAGCGACGAATAGCCGGTACCGAAATCGTCGATGGAAACCTGGATACCGGCATCGCGGAATTCATGCAGCTCCCGCACCACGTCCATGCTGGCATCGAGCAGCAGGCCTTCAGTGATCTCCACCGCCAGGCTGCGCCCGGGCACCTCGGCCTTTCTCAAGTAATCGAGCCAGCTTTCATAATTGTTGCTCTTGTTGTGGAACTGCACGGTGGACTTGTTGATGCTGATCTGGAATTCAGCATGATGCAGGTCACGCCACGCTTTGACCTGATCGACCACTTGCCGGAACACCCATTCGCCGATGCCGACGATCATGCCGGTTTCCTCGGCCACCGGGATGAACTCGGTAGGACCAATCAGGCCGCGTGTCGGATGCTGCCAGCGCAACAGGGCCTCGGCCTTGGTGATATTGCCGGTCGCCAGTTCGACGATGGGCTGGTAAACCATGTTGAGCTGGTCGTTGGCCAGCGCATTGCGCAGTTCGTTGGCCAGCCACATGCGCACCTGTGTCGCCTCATGCATGGAGGCGGTGAACCAGCGGTAGCGGTTGCGCCCCTGGCTCTTGGCCGTGTACATGGCGTGATCGGCGTTGATCAGCAGCGTATCGATATCGCGCGCATCGTCCGGATACAGCGTGATGCCGATACTGGCCGAGATATAAGCTTGCTCGAGGCCGAGGCTGAACGGCTCGGCAAGCCGGTTCAGGATTTCCTGGGCAATGAAGCCGACGTGGTTGAGATCGTGCAGTTCGCCCAGCAGTATGGTGAATTCGTCGCCGCCGAGCCGCGCCACGGTATCGATATCGCGTACACAGCTCTTCAGCCGCTGCGCCGCGCCTTGCAGCAGGATATCGCCCATGCTGTGGCCCAGCGTATCGTTAACGTCCTTGAAGCGGTCGAGGTCGATGAACAGCAGCGCCAGCGGCAATTGCGTGCGATCGGCCTTGCGCATTTCCAGCCCCAGATGCTCGAGCAGCAGCCGCCGGTTGGGCAGGCCGGTGACGGTATCGAAATTGGCCTGGCGCCAGATCAGCTCTTCCGACTGCTTCTTGCGCGTGATGTCGGAGAAATTGATGACCACGGCATTGACCTCGCCGTGCTCGTCAAGCAGCGGCACGGCACTGACCAGCAGCCACAGCAGCGTATCGTCCGCCATGAGCACGCCCATGACGACATTGCTCTGCGCCTGGCCGGTTTCAAGTGCGACATGGTAGGGATACAGCTCGGGTTCGAACGGCTGGCTGTTCTCCTGCACCACGGACAAATCATCGAGCTTGCTGCCGACAACCAGTGCGTCGCCGGACGCGCCGAGTATCTTGCGCGCGGCGGAATTGGCCTCGATGATGGTCATATCCTTGGCCAGCATGATCATGCCTTCGGCCACGGCATTGAAAATGGTGGCGATGCGCATGCGCGAGGCCGACAACTCGGCTTCGGCCTTCTGCCGCTCGGTGATTTCCAGATGCAGCTGCTCATTGATCTTGAGCAAATCGGCGGTACGCTGCTCCACGCGCGCCTCGAGGTCGCCGAGGATTTCGCGCAAGGAATTCTCCCCGAGCTTGCGTGAGGTAATGTCGGTTTGCGAACCGACCATGCGCAGGGCTTCACCGCCGTCGCCGCGGTTCACCACGATGCCGCGGCTCAGCACCCAGATCCAGCTGCCGTCCTTGCAGCGCATGCGGTATTCGCTGGCGTAGCTGTGCGTCACCCCCGCCAGGTAATCGTGCAGGGTCGTACGCGCCATCGGTAGGTCCAGCGGATGCACCAGGGCTTCCCACGCTGCAGCGTTACT
>CBILOJ010000014.1:0-17168 GCA_966238525.1 uncultured Methylophilaceae bacterium
TGGCGCTGGCGCGCGCAGTAGCGCTGGATCCGGACATCATCATGTACGACGAACCATTCGCCGGTCTCGATCCGATTTCCATGGGCGTGATTTGCAACTTGATCCGCGCGCTCAACGATGCGCTCGGCGCGACCTCCATCGTGGTAACGCATGATGTGCACGAATCCTTCGAGCTGGTCGATTACGTCTATTTCGTATCCAACGGCACAGTGGTGGCGGAAGGCACGCCTGATGAGCTACGCAAGTCCGAACTGCCGTTCGTTCATCAGTTCGTGATGGGTGAAGTGGATGGCCCGGTGCCCTTCCACTATGCAGCTCCCGATTATCGTCAGGATCTGCTGCGGAGGCATGATGCTTGAGCGTGTAGGCAAAATATTGCGCGGTATCGGCCACCGCATCATAGATCGCGTCTGGCGTTTGGGCGCCGGCGCGCGCTTTTTCTTTTACATTCTGGTTTATTCGGCGGAGAGCTTTCGCCGTCTGGGCCTGACCATACGTGAAGTCTATTTTACCGGCGTACTGTCGCTGATCATCATCCTGGTGTCGGCTTTCTTCGTGGGCATGGTGCTCGCGCTGCAGGGTTACAACACATTGCAGAAGTACGGCTCATCGGAAGCCATCGGCGTGCTGGTGGCGCTGTCGCTGGTACGCGAGCTCGGCCCGGTGGTCACGGCGCTGCTGTTTGCCGGCCGCGCCGGCACGGCCATCACGGCCGAGATCGGGTTGATGAAAGCTACCGAACAGTTGTCGGCCATGGAAATGATGGCAGTGAGTCCGATCGCGCGCGTTGTAGCGCCGCGCTTCTGGGCTGGCGTCTTCGCGATGCCCTTGCTTGCCTCCATGTTCTCCATGGTGGGCGTGCTTGGCGGCTACCTGGTCGCGGTGCCGCTGCTTGGCGTCGATGCCGGTGCTTTCTGGTCGCAGATGCAGGCCAACGTCGATTTCGGCGATGATATTATGAACGGCGTCATCAAAAGCTGTGTGTTCGGCGTTGCTTGGACCATCATTGCGCTGTTTGAAGGCTACGATGCGCCGCCGACCGCCGAAGGCGTCAGCCGAGCCACCACGCGTACTGTGGTGAATTCCTCGCTGGCAGTGCTGGGACTCGATTTTATAATGACTTCGTTCATGATAGGCGCTTGAAGCTCAGGCGCGAGGTACTGGAGAAAAAATGGAACGGACAACAATGGATTTGTGGGTGGGCATATTTGCTGCGGCGGGATTTGCGGCGATTATGGGCCTGGCCATGAAGGTTGGCAATCTGACTTCGGTCGATGTGGGTGAAACCTATACCGTGACCGCATCGTTCGACAATATCGGCGGTCTCAAGTCGCGTGCGCCGGTGAAAAGTGCCGGCGTGGTCGTCGGACGCGTTGCCGGTATCAAGTTTGATACCACGACCTATGCGGCACAAGTGTCGCTCGAACTGGACAAGCGCTACCCCTTTCCCAGGGATACGTTTGCCAATATCTATACGGCCGGTCTTTTGGGCGAGCAGTATGTCGGCCTGGAAGCTGGCGGCGACGTTGATATGCTGAAGGGCGGCGACAAGATCGCCCATACCCAAGATGCCGTAGTACTGGAAAAGATGATCAGTCAATTCCTCTATAGCAAGGCTTCCGAAACCGACGAATCGAAATAAGGCGAATCACATGAAGAGCAGTTTCAAATTCCTGTTGGGCCTCATCCTGATGGTCTGGATCAATAATGCCATGGCCGCAATTGCGCCGGATGAGCTGGTGAAGAAAACCGCTGACGAAGTGCTGTCTGCCGTCAAGTCGGACAAGGACATCCAGAGCGGCGACCAGAAGAAGATTTTTGCGCTGGCCGAAGAAAAGATATTGCCGTATTTTAACTTCGACCGCGTGTCACGCATGGTACTCGGCAAATACTGGCGCGAAGCGAACACGGCACAAAAGGCCGCGTTCCAGCGTGAATTCCGCAGCTTGCTGCTGCGTACCTACGCCTCGGCGCTGTCAAAATATCGTAATCAGACCATAGAATTCAAGCCGTTGCGCATGCGTCCGAACGACAGCACTGTTACGGTGGAAACGGAAATCCTCCAGCCTGGCGGTCAGCCGATTGGCGTCGACTACGCGCTGGAAAAGTCCGGCGATAGCTGGAAGGTTTACGACATCGCGATTGAAGGCGTCAGTCTGGTGACCAATTATCGCGGCCAGTTTGGCAACGAAATCCGTCAGTCCGGTATCGACGGCCTGATCGAAAAGCTCAAAGAGAAGAATAAATAAGTCGCGACTGCGGCATTGATGATACGACAGATACCTTTGGCTCAAATTACACAACAAGACCAGCGCTGGCTGGTGAGCGGCTCCATGACGGTGCAGCAGGCCAAGTCGCTGCTTGCCGAAAGCGCGGCTTTGCCTGCCGGCAACGTATTGGAAATTGACTTGTCCAACGTTTCCGATGTGGATACGGCGACGCTCAGCCTGCTATTCGAATGGATGCGGCAGGCTGAAGCACGCGGCGGCAAGCTTACCTTCACCCACTTGCCGGAGAACCTGGCCAGTCTGGCAACGCTGTACGGCGTACTCGATCTCCTTCCGCACCACTCGCATTGAGTTCCGGGCAATCGCCCCCAAGCAAACCATATGATTCCCGCGATCCAGATCGAGCAGGTACACAAGCATTTTGGCGCTTTGCATGCGCTGAAAGGTATCGATCTGGTCATAGAGCAGGGTGAGTTCTTCGCGCTGCTGGGGCCGAATGGTGCGGGAAAATCTACACTGATCAATCTGTTAGCCGGCCTGCTGCGACCCGGCAGCGGTAAGCTTGCCATCATGGGGCATGATGTACTGAGCGATTATCGCCGCGCACGCCATGCGCTGGGTGTAGTGCCGCAGGAGCTCGTATTCGACCCTTTCTTCAATGTGCGTGAAATGCTGCGCTTCCAGGCCGGTTATTTCGGACGAGGTCGCGAGAACGATGCCTGGATCGACGAGGTGATCGAAGCACTGGGGTTGGCGGATAAGGCGCACACCAATATGCGGCGTCTGTCCGGCGGTATGAAGCGTCGGGCGCTGATCGCGCAAGCGCTCGCGCACAAGCCGCCGGTGGTGGTGCTGGATGAGCCTACGGCCGGCGTCGACGTCGAGCTGCGCCAGCAGCTGTGGGAATTCATCAAGCGTTTGAACCGCGATGGCCATACCATTATCCTGACCACGCATTATCTGGAGGAAGCGGAAACCCTGTGCTCTCGTGTGGCCATGATGAAACAGGGGGAAATCGTGGCGCTGGATACCACGACCAATCTGCTCAACCGCTTCCCAGGCAAGAACTTGCGTCTCAGGCTCGGCGAAAAACGCTTGCCGGAAAGCCTGACGCCGCTGCTACGCAATGTTGATGGTGATCGCTACATGCTGGCGCTATCCGATCTGCCGCAGATCGAGTATGTGCTGTCCGAGCTCAGGAATGCCCATGTCGTTGTGGAGGACCTGCAGCTGACCGAGGCCGACCTCGAGGACGTATTCGTCGATCTGGTGGGGCGATGAGCGAGAATCTCCGTCAATTCGCCAATCGCGGCGTATGGACCTTGTTCCGCAAGGAGCTACTGCGTTTCTGGCGTGTCAGCTTTCAGACAGTGGCGGCGCCGGTGCTCACGGCCTTGCTGTATCTGTTGGTGTTCTCCCATGTGCTGAGTTCGCGCACGGAAGTCTATCCCGGCGTCGCTTACACCGAATTCCTGATTCCGGGCCTGATCATGATGTCGCTGCTGCAAAATGCTTTTGCCAACAGCTCGTCCAGTCTGGTGCAGTCCAAGATCATGGGCAGTCTGGTCTTCGTGCTGATCACACCGATTTCCTACCTGGAGCTCTTCGTCGCCTTTCTTCTCGCTGCGATGATCCGCGGCTGCGTGGTCGGCCTGGGCATCTATCTGGTCGCAATGTTCTTTGTTGAACTGCCGTTGGCGCACCCGTGGCTGATCTTGGCTTTTGCCGTGCTTGGCGGCGCTCTGCTCGGAACATTCGGTATTATTGCCGGCATCTGGGCGGATAAGTTCGATCAGATGGCGGCGTTCCAGAACTTCATTATCATGCCGCTGACCTTTTTGTCCGGTGTATTTTATTCAATACATTCGCTGCCGCCGTTCTGGCAAAAAGTGTCGCACCTGAACCCGTTTTTTTACATGATAGACGGCTTCCGTTACGGCTTTTTCGGTACCGGCGACATTTCGCCATTTATTAGCCTTGGCGTTGTCGGCATATGTCTTTTTGCCCTATCATGGCTCGCTTTGACCATGCTGAAAACTGGCTACAAATTGCGTGGATAAACGATGGACGGAACCTCGAAAACGGACGGAATATCATATGCTGACGGCAGCTGAAGTTAAGGATTACATCAGGCAAGGCCTGGCCTGCGACTATGTGCAGGTGCAGGGTAATGACGGCCAGCATTTCGAAGCGGTGATCGTCAGTCCACAATTCACCGGCAAGAATATGGTGCAGCAGCATCAACTGGTTTATCAGGCGCTGGGTGAGCGTATGCGCGAGGAAATTCACGCGCTGTCGATACGTACGTTTACCCCTGAAGCTTGGGCCAGAACGGGTGCGGGCAGTTAAATTGGAATTCAGCGAAAAGGAATAGACATGGATACACAGGAAATCATCAAGAATCAAGTGACGGCCAACCCGGTCGTACTTTACATGAAGGGCAGCCCAAAATTTCCGCAATGCGGTTTTTCCGGCTTGGCCATCCAGATTCTGCAGGCGTGCGGCGTCAAGGAACTGGTGGCGGTCGATGTGCTTGCGGATCCGGCAGTCCGCGAAGGCATCAAGGTTTATTCGAACTGGCCCACCATCCCGCAGCTTTACGTCAATGGCGAATTCGTAGGTGGGGCCGACATCATGCGCGATATGTACGAGCAAGGTGAGTTGCAGAAGCTGCTGCAAGTCGCTCAATAAGCAAAAAGCAGCAGTGAGCTAAGGGGAGCGCATGGATAAGCTGGTCATTCAGGGTGGGGCGCGGCTGCAGGGCGAGGTGCAGATCTCGGGCGCAAAGAACGCGGCCCTGCCTATATTATGCGCTGCTCTGTTGGCGGAAGCACCGTTGCGTCTCGGCAATGTGCCGCATCTGCAGGATGTCAATACCACGCTCAAGTTGCTGCAGCATCTCGGAGTAAAGGCCAGCCGTGACGGCGGCCTGCTGACGCTGGATGCCGGCAATATCGTATCGCATGAGGCGCCATACGAAATGGTTAAGACCATGCGCGCCTCCATTCTGGTGCTGGGACCGCTGCTGGCACGTTTCGGCCATGCGCGCGTGTCCTTGCCCGGCGGCTGCGCCATTGGTTCGCGCCCGGTCGACCTGCACATCAAGGGTCTGCGCGCGATGGGTGCCGATATCCATGTCGAGCACGGCTATATCGAGGCCAGTGTGGCGCATTTGCCGCAGAAACGCTTGCAGGGTGCGCGCATCTTCATGGATACGGTAACCGTGACCGGTACCGAAAACCTCATGATGGCGGCGGCGCTGGCAGATGGCGTCACCGTGCTTGAAAATTCGGCACGCGAGCCGGAAGTCGTCGACATGGCCGAATGCTTGATCAAGATGGGTGCGCGCATCGAAGGCGCCGGCAGCGATGTTATCACCGTGTACGGCGTAGAGCGCTTGAATGGCGCTGAGCATGAGGTGGTATGCGATCGCATCGAGGCCGGCACCTATCTGGTGGCCGTGGCCATGGCGGGCGGTCATGTCAGATTGCGCCATGCCCGCGCCGATCTGCTTGACGCTGTGATCGAGAAGCTACGCGATGCCAGCGCACGCATTGAATACGACGCCACGGGCATTACGATCGAAAGCGACGGCAAACTTGCCGCTGTCAATGTGAAAACGGCACCGCACCCCGCATTTCCCACCGATATGCAGGCGCAATTCATGGCGATGAACACTATCGCCGAAGGCGTGGCACGCGTGACCGAGACCATTTTCGAGAATCGTTTCATGCACGTACAGGAGCTGCAGCGCCTAGGTGCGCAGATCGAGGTCGAAGGCAACACGGCTATTGTGCGCGGGGTGGATTATCTCGATGGCGCCACCGTGATGGCAACCGATCTGCGCGCTTCGGCCAGCTTGGTGCTGGCCGGGCTTGTGGCGCGAGGCGAAACGGCGATTGAACGCATCTATCATATCGATCGCGGATACGAGCATATCGAAGAAAAATTCACGCAGCTCGGCGCGCGCATCCGGCGCGTGCGTTAACGAATCTGGAAACCACATGATTACGATCGCCTTGTCCAAGGGCCGAATTTTCGAGGAGACGACGCCTTTGCTGGCGGCGGCCGGTATAACTCCACTCGAGGATCCGGAGGCTTCGCGCAAGCTCATCTTGCCGACCAACCGGCCTGATGTGCGGCTCATTATCGTGCGCGCTACCGACGTGCCGACCTATGTGCAGTACGGCGCAGCCGATCTCGGCATCGCCGGCAAGGATGTGCTGAACGAGCACGGCGGAGCGGGGCTGTACCAGCCACTCGATCTCAAAATCGCGCGCTGCAAGATGATGGTGGCGGTGCGCGAGGATTTCGATTATTTCGGCTCGGTGCGACGCGGCGCACGCCTCAAGGTGGTGACCAAGTACGTCAAGGCTGCGCGCGAGCACTTTGCCGGCAAAGGAATGCACGTCGATCTCATCAAGCTCTATGGCTCGATGGAGCTGGGGCCGCTGGTAGGCCTCGCCGATGCCATCGTCGATCTCGTCAGCACCGGCAGTACATTGCGCGCCAACCAACTGAAGGCAGTCGAGGAAGTGGCCGAGATCAGCTCGCGCCTGGTGGTTAACCAGGCATCGCTCAAGCTCAAACGCAAAACGCTGCAGCCCATCATGGATGCATTTGCGCGCGTGGTGGCGCAGAACTAGCGCTGTGTGGCGCCTCAAGCAAATAGAATCAACCTACGGAAATTCAGGTACGGAACCCAAGCCATGAAGGTAAAACGATTATCTACGACGGATGCGAGTTTTGAAGCTGAGCTGAAGCAGTTGCTGGCTTTCGAAACGGCGCAGGACGATCGCATCGATCAAGTGGTCGCCGACATTCTGCGTGATGTCAAAACGCGCGGTGATGCTGCCGTGCTTGAATACACGCAACGTTTCGATCGCTTGCAGACCGCTGATGTCAGTGCGCTGGAATTGAGTCAGGCTGAGTTGCACGCAGCACTCGATAACTTGCCTGAGGCGCAGCGCCAAGCCTTGCAACAGGCTGCCGAACGCGTGCGTAGGTACCATGAAAAACAGCTTCAAGCTTCATGGACCTACACTGAGGATGATGGCACCGTACTTGGCCAGCAGGTGACCGCACTCGACCGTGTCGGGCTTTATGTGCCGGGCGGCAAGGCCGCTTATCCGTCATCGGTGCTCATGAACGCGATTCCGGCCAAGGTTGCCGGCGTGCGCGAGCTCATCATGGTGGTGCCGACACCGGGCGGCGAGAAGAATGCGCTGGTGCTGGCGGCAGCGGCTGTATGCGTGGTTGATCGCGTGTTCTGTATCGGCGGCGCACAAGCTGTTGCCGCATTGGCTTACGGCAGCGAGACGGTGCCGCAGGTCGACAAGATCGTCGGCCCGGGCAATGCATATGTTGCAGCAGCCAAGCGTCGCGTGTTCGGTGTGGTCGGCATCGATATGGTGGCCGGCCCGTCGGAAATTCTCGTGATCTGCGATGGCAAGACCGACGCCGATTGGGTGGCGATGGATCTGTTTTCGCAGGCCGAGCACGACGAACTGGCGCAGGCCATTCTGCTATCGCCGGACGCGGCGTTCCTCGATTGCGTGGCAGCGAGCATGGACAAGCTGGTCGAAGACATGCCGCGCAGGGACATCATCCGGACTTCGCTCGAAGATCGCGGCGCCCTGATCCAGGTGCGCGATCTGGAAGAGGCGGCCCGCATCGCCAATTACATCGCGCCCGAGCACCTTGAGCTGTCGCTGGATGACGCCCTGGACTTCAGCAAGAAGATCAAGCATGCAGGTGCCATTTTCATGGGACGTGACACCTGCGAGGCACTCGGCGATTATTGCGCCGGCCCCAATCACGTGTTGCCGACTTCACGCACGGCGCGTTTCTCGTCGCCGCTCGGCGTCTATGATTTCCAGAAGCGTTCCAGCCTGATCCAGGTATCGCCGCAAGGTGCGCAAAAACTTGGCCGCATCGCATCGACGCTGGCACATGGGGAAGGTCTGCAGGCCCATGCCCGCAGTGCCGAATACCGTCTGAAAGATTGACGTGAGCCGTTACTGGAGCAAGGTGGTGCATGACCTCACGCCTTATGTGCCAGGCGAGCAGCCCAAGCTGGCAAAGCTGGTTAAACTCAATACCAACGAAAACCCCTACGGACCCAGCCCCAGGGTAATGCAAGCGTTAGAGGCGCAAAGTGCTGACAGCCTGCGGCTTTATCCCGATCCGAATTGCGAAGAGCTGAAACGTGCCGTCGCCGAATACCATGGCTTGACGCCGGCGCAAGTATTCGTCGGCAATGGCTCGGATGAGGTGTTGGCGCACACTTTCCAGGCGTTGCTCAAACACGAAGCACCATTGCTATTCCCGGATATTACATACAGTTTCTATCCGGTCTATTGCGGCTTGTACGACATTGCATACGAGACGGTGCCGTTGACGCAGACGTTCGAGATTGACATCGACCATTACCTCAGGCCCAACGGTGGCATCATTTTCCCCAACCCCAATGCGCCGACGGCGCGTTTGTTGGCGTTGGACCAGATTGAGCGCCTGTTGCAATCGAATACCGAATCTGTGGTCGTGATTGACGAGGCCTACATCGATTTCGGCGGTGAATCGGCGGCTGGTCTGATTGCGCGCTACCCGCAATTGCTGGTGATCCATACCCTGTCCAAGTCGCGCTCGCTGGCTGGACTGCGCGTGGGATATGCCTTGGGCCAAGCCGAGCTGATCGAGGCCTTGACCCGGGTCAAGGACAGTTTCAACTCTTATCCGCTCGATCGTTTGGCATTGGCCGGAGCAGTGGCTGCCATGCAGGATCGCGACTATTTCGAACAAACGCGCCAGCAGGTTATCGAATCGCGCGAGCGGCTTGTCGCTGAATTGCATGGCCTCGGCTTCGACGTACTGCCCTCGGCCGCCAATTTCATTTTCGCCCGGCATGCGCAGTGGGAGGGGGCTGAATTGACGTCGCGGCTGCGCGAGCGCAATATCATCGTCCGCCATTTCCGTAGCCCGGCGCGCATTGCGCCTTATCTGCGAATCACGGTGGGAACCGATAACGATTGTCAGATCCTGGTGGCGGCACTGACGGAAATTCTTGCGGAACGCCGGAATGGTTAATTGGCAGACAATCGGTTAAGATTGCTGCATAATTAGCTCAGGTTTACCTTATTTGTAAGAAAAATTGTATTATTAGAAAGTAACCAAATCATAAACCTGTACACGGGCCGCAAGGCCCGTAAACAAGCGGAGGAAGTATCGTGGCAAAACCACTCGTTCAAATGGCATTAGATTCGCTGGATTTCGACCAAACGGTAGCGTTGGCTACCAAGGTTGCTCCACATGTCGACATTCTTGAAATCGGTACCCCTTGCATCAAGCATAACGGCATCAAGCTGCTGGAAACGCTGCGCGCCAAGTTCCCAAACAACAAGATTCTGGTTGACCTGAAGACCATGGATGCCGGCTACTACGAAGCTGAGCCGTTCTACAAGGCCGGCGCTGACATCTGCACCGTGCTGGGCACCGCTGACCTCGGTACCATCAAGGGTGTGGTTGATGTCGCCAACAAGTACGGCAAGGAAGCTCAAGTCGACCTGATCAACGTCAACGACAAGGCCAAGCGTACGCAGGAAGCCGCCAAGCTCGGCGCGCACATCATCGGTGTGCATACCGGTCTGGACCAACAGGCTGCCGGCCAAACCCCGTTCACCGACCTCAAGCTGGTGACCGGTCTGGCTCAAAACGTCAAGGTTTCGGTTGCCGGCGGTATCAAGCCTGCGACCGTGCAGCAAGTGGTTGATGCCGGCGCCAATATTGTCGTTGCCGGTGCCGCCATTTACGGCGCTACCGACCCGGCTGCGGCTGCGGCTGAAATCACCCGTCTGGCTCGCGGTGAATCCGCTGGCGGCGGTGGCCTGTTCGGCTGGCTGAAAAAGCTGTTCAGCTAAGCTGAATACTAACGTTCGCCAGAGCCGCTGCAAAACCGGAACAGGGTTTGCAGCGGTTTTAGTTTGTTGCGGACTATCAAATATCATTCGACTCGATTAGCTGCTGAGTCGCGGAACGCAGTAGAATATCGCCATGCGCATTGCAGAAATCAAACGCAACACCCTCGAAACCCAAATTACTGCCGCCATCAATCTTGACGGCACCGGCGTGTCCAAGCTGGACAGCGGGTTGGGCTTTCTCGACCACATGCTGGATCAGATCGCGCGCCACGGCATGATGGACATCAGCATCGCCGCCCAGGGCGATCTGCACATTGATGCGCACCACACGGTCGAAGACATTGGTATTACGCTGGGCCAGGCATTTGCCCAGGCGATCGGCGATAAGAAAGGTGTACGTCGTTACGGTCATGCTTACGTACCGCTGGACGAAGCCTTGTCCAGGGTTGTGCTCGACCTGTCGGGCCGGCCCGGTTTGGAATTCCAGGTTCAGTTCACCCGTGCGCGTATCGGCGACTTCGATGTTGACCTCATCCACGAGTTCTTTCAGGGATTCGTCAACCACGCCCAGGTGACGTTGCATATCGACAATCTGCGTGGACACAATGCCCACCATCAGGCAGAAACGATATTCAAGGCCTTCGGCCGCGCGCTGCGCATGGCAGTGGAAGCGGATCCGCGCATGGCGGGCATCATGCCATCGACCAAGGGCGCCTTATAGACTGCTTCTCGGTTTCACCTGACAACTGATATGACTGACATCGCAGTAATCGATTACGGCATGGGCAACTTGCGCTCGGTCTCGCAGGCGCTGGAACATGTGGCACCGGGCAAGACCGTCATGGTGACCAGTGATCCGGCGCAGATTGCCGCCGCCGAGCGGGTGGTGTTTCCGGGGCAGGGCGCCATGCCGGACTGCATGCGTGAGCTTGATGCGCGCGATTTGCGTAATGCCGTGATTGATGCTGCGGCCGACAAACCGTTCCTCGGTATTTGTATTGGTTTGCAACTGCTGTTCGAGCATAGCGAGGAAGGCAATGCGGCCGGCCTCGGCATTTTGCCGGGCAAGGTGAGGCGTTTCGCTGCGGAAATGCGAGACGCCGCCGGCGGCAAACTCAAGGTGCCACACATGGGCTGGAACCAGGTTTACCAGCAAAGCCATGAGCATCCGCTATGGCGCGGTATCGACAGCGGCGAACGCTTTTATTACGTACATAGTTATTATGTGGAGCCGGCCGAGAGCGGGCTGATTGCCGGCGTTAGCGAATATCCGTCGCGCTTTACCAGCGTGGTGGCGCGCGATAACATCTTTGCCGTGCAATTCCACCCGGAAAAAAGCCACAATGCCGGGCTCCAGCTTTTATCCAATTTTGTCCAATGGAACGGCCGCCCATAAGCGGTACTTTATTAACACGTCATTGAAATCATGCTGATCATTCCCGCTATCGACCTCAAGGATGGGCACTGCGTCCGGCTCAAACAGGGCCTGATGGAAGACGCCACCGTATTTTCCGAAGATCCGGCCGCCATGGCGCGGCACTGGGTGGACCAGGGCGGCAAGCGCCTGCATCTGGTCGACCTCAACGGTGCCTTTGCCGGCAAGCCGGTCAATGAAGGTGCGATCAAGGCCATCGTCAATGCCGTAGGCGGCGATATCCCGATCCAGCTCGGCGGCGGCATCCGCGATCTCGAAACCATCGAGCGCTATCTCGACGACGGCATTAGCTACGTCATTATCGGCACCGCCGCGGTGAAGAATCCTGGCTTCCTGCACGAGGCCTGCTATGCTTTCCCGGGCCAGATCATGGTCGGCCTTGATGCCAAGGACGGCAAGGTGGCCGTGGATGGCTGGTCCAAACTTACTGGCCACGATGTGGTCGACCTGGCCAAGAAGTTCGAGGACTATGGCGTGGAAGCCGTGGTTTACACCGATATCGGTCGCGACGGCATGCTGAGCGGTGTCAATATCGAAGCTACAGTCGCGCTGGCGCAGGCGCTGCGCATTCCAGTGATCGCCAGCGGCGGCATTACCAATCTCGATGACGTACGTGGGCTATGCGCGGTCGAAAGTGAAGGCATTATGGGCGCGATCACCGGTCGTGCCATCTACGAAGGTTCACTTGATTTTGCCGCCGCGCAGGCGCTGGCCGACGAACTGAACGGCTGAAGGATTTATGGGTCTGGCTAAGCGTATCATCCCGTGCCTGGACGTAACGGATGGGCGCGTCGTCAAGGGCGTCAATTTCCTTGAACTGCGTGATGCCGGCGATCCGGTCGAGATTGCCAGACGCTACGATGAGCAGGGCGCGGACGAGCTAACCTTTCTCGATATCACCGCCAGTTCGGACAATCGCGATCTTATCCTGCACATCATCGAACAGGTGGCTTCGCAGGTGTTCATTCCGCTGACCGTAGGCGGCGGCGTGCGCGCTGTCGACGATGTGCGGCGCTTGCTCAATGCCGGTGCCGACAAGGTCAGCATCAACACCTCGGCCGTGGTCAATCCGCAACTGGTAGCCGATGCCGCTGGGCGTTTCGGTTCACAATGCATCGTGGTGGCGATAGACGCCAAACAGGTGCAAGATGACACCGACCGCGGCTATCATTGGCAAGTATTCACTCATGGTGGTCGCAAGCCAACCGGTCTGGACGCCGTCGACTGGGCGCGGCGCATGGTGGCGCTGGGCGCGGGCGAACTGCTGTTGACCAGCATGGACCGCGATGGCACCAAGATCGGCTTCAATCTCGAGCTCACGCGCGCGATCAGCGATGCGGTCGAAGTGCCGGTGATTGCCTCTGGCGGGGTCGGCAACCTTGCCCACTTGGCAGAAGGCGTGCAAATAGGCGGTGCCGATGCGGTATTGGCAGCAAGTATTTTCCACTATGGCGAATACACGGTGCGTGAGGCCAAGGAATATATGAGTGCGTGCGGTATCGAGATGCGGCTCTAAGGACGAGCAATGAATCAGCAGCAAATACCATGGCTGGACGAAGTGCAATGGACGGCAGACGGGCTGGTACCTGTGATTGCTCAGGAGAAGGGCTCGCAGCAGGTGCTGATGTTTGCCTGGATGAATCGCGAGGCTCTGCGCATGACGGCCGAAACCGGCCGCGCTGTCTACTGGTCGCGCTCACGCAATAAATTGTGGCGCAAGGGCGAAGAATCCGGTCATATACAGAAGGTCTACGAGATCCGGCTTGATTGCGATGAGGACGTGATTTTGCTGACGGTGGAACAGGTCGGCGGCATCGCCTGTCATACCGGCAGGCATCACTGTTTCTTCCGCAAGCTGGTCAACGGCGCCTGGAGCACGGATCAGCCGGTGCTGAAGAAGCCTGAGGAAATATACAGCCATGAGTGACGTACTGGACCGCTTGGCGCAATTGCTCGAAGCGCGTAAAGATGCCGATCCGCAATCTTCCTATGTGGCCAAGCTCTATGCCAAGGGCATGGACGGCATCCTCAAGAAAATTGGCGAAGAGGCCGCCGAAACCATCATTGCCGCCAAGGATGGCGATGCACAGAAGATCGTCTATGAAACCGCCGATCTCTGGTTTCATTGCATGGTGATGTTGGCTCAAGCCGGCCTGCGGCCACAGGATGTGCTCGACGAGCTGGCACGGCGCGAAGGTCTGTCCGGACTGGTGGAAAAGGCGGCGCGACCGCTTGAGTAAGGCGTCTGTCAGTTCAAGGTGAAAGAGGTTGCAATGAGTAGCGATTGTATTTTCTGCAAGATCGTCGCCGGCGATATTCCCTCAAGCAAGATTTACGAGGACGAGGATGTCATTGTTTTCAACGACATTCATCCGCTAGCGCCCGTACATTTTTTGATCGTGCCGAAAGCACATATCGAGAGCCTTGCTACCTGCAAGGCCGAGCATCAGGCTTTGCTGGGCAAGATGCTGTTGCTGGCGCCGCGACTGGCGAGCGAGCAGGGCCTGGCAGGCTTCCGTACCATGATCAACACCGGTCCTGACGGCGGTCAGGAAGTCTTTCATCTTCATGTGCATGTATTCGGTGGCGGCACGCACCTGCCTAAAACCTAACCAATACTTCGGGAGAACCGTATGGGTTCATTTAGCATTTGGCACTGGTTGATCGTTCTGCTGATCGTGGTGCTGGTATTCGGCACCAAGAAGCTGCGCAATATCGGCAGCGACGTCGGCGGCGCAGTCAAGAATTTCAAGGACGCCGTCCGCGAAGAGCAGCAGTCGCCCAAGCTCGACGACGCCTACCAGGGCGAAACGGTGGACGGCGAAGTCAGGCACAAAGACCAGCAACACTGATTCGCTGTGTTCGACGTTGCCTTTTCGGAGCTGGTGGTTATTGCCATCATCGCTCTTATCGTCATCGGCCCGGAAAAGCTGCCGAAAGTGGCACGCACGCTCGGTCTGTTGCTTGGGCGCATGCAACGCTATATCAACACCGTGAAAACGGACATCAACCGCGAGTTGCAGTTGGAGGAATTGCAGAAGCTGCAGCAGGAGATGCGTCAAGGGGCGCGTCACCTCGAAAGCGAGTTGGGTCAGGTGCACAGCCAGGCTGTCGATGAGGCGCGCCATATTGAGCAAAGCATAGGTGGTGCTTTGGACGAAGCAAGGAAGCCGCCGGTAGCGTCGGACGAACGGCAGTGAGTGCGTCCGAATCCTTCATTTCCCATCTGATTGAGCTGCGCGACCGTTTGCTGCGCGTCGTGGTCGTATTCCTGCTGGTCTTCATCGCGCTATTCCCGTTCGCCAACGATATCTACACGCTGTTGGCCCATCCCTTGCTGGCCAAGTTGCCGGCAGGCGGCCAGATGATTGCTACCGCAGTGACGACTCCGTTTTTCGTGCCGATGAAGGTGGCCATGCTGGCGGCTTTCGTGCTGGCATTGCCGCATACCTTGTATCAGCTGTGGGCTTTTGTCGCGCCCGGCCTGTACGCCCATGAACGCCGCTTCACTGGGCCGCTGGTCGTGGCGAGTACCGTGCTGTTCCTGACGGGTATGGCATTTGCCTATTATCTCGTGTTCCCGGTCGTGTTCGGGTTTATTGCCGGTACGGCGCCCGAGGGCGTGGCGGTTATGACCGACATCGGCAATTACCTCGATTTCGTCATTACGCTGTTCATGGCGTTTGGTATGGCTTTCGAGGTGCCGGTGGCGGTGCTGCTGCTGGTGCGTTTCGATATCGTGCGTATTGAAACGCTTAAAGAGGTGCGCGCCTATGTCATCGTTGGCGCTTTCGTGCTGGGTGCGATTTTCACGCCGCCCGATGTGATATCGCAAATCATGCTGGCAGTCCCGCTATGGCTGCTGTACGAGGCCGGTATCTTGGCAGCCATGCTGATCAAGAGAAGCGAGCGCGCTGTGAGCGCTCGCTGACGATTACTGCCGTATCAACTGAGGGATCGGGCGCTTGCCGATGATGATGGGGACTTCGAGCTTGTTCTGATTGCGCGCGATGGACAGCACTGCTTTATTGTCCGGTTTGAGGCCGGAAATCAGGTTGAGCATGCTGGAACTATCCGTGACTTGGATGCCGTCTATGCCCAGCAGCACGTCACCGGGCCGGAGACCGGCACGTTCCGCGGGGCTGCCGCGCAGCACGCCGGCAATCAGCGATCCGCGTACTTCCTTGAGTTTGAACGATTCGGCGAGTTCGGGCGTAATGTCCTGCGCTTCGATGCCGATCCAGCCCCGGATCACGCTGCCTTGGCGAATGATCTGTTCCATGACCTGTTTTGCCAAGCTGACCGGAATGGCAAAGCCTATGCCCATGGAACCGCCGTTACGCGAATAGATGGCACTGTTGACGCCAACCAGATTGCCATCGGTGTCGATCAGCGCCCCGCCCGAGTTGCCGGGATTGATCGAGGCGTCGGTCTGGATGAAGTTCTCGAAGGTATTAATGCCGAGATGATTGCGACCGAGTGCGCTGATGATGCCTTGCGTCACGGTCTGGCCTACCCCGAAGGGGTTGCCGATGGCGAGCACGACGTCGCCGATTTGGCTTTTGGACGGATTGGCGAACGTGATGGCGGGTAAGCCCTCGACGTCGACCTTGAGTACGGCCAGATCGGTTTCCGGATCGGTGCCCACCACCTTGGCCGGCATGGTACGGCCGTCAGCGAGCGCAATTTCGATCTGATCCGCTGCTTCGATCACATGATGATTGGTCAGGATCAGTCCCTGACTGCTGACCAGTACGCCCGAACCCAGGCTGTTTTCGCGCTGCGGCGTATCATCGAACTGATCGCCGAAGAAATGACGGAACAGCGGATCGTCCATAAACGGTTGCGGGCTGGCCACGGCTTTGCTGGTAAATATATTGACCACAGCCGGCATGGCCTTGCTCGCTGCTCTGCTGTAAGAGGCCGCCCCCTTGCCCGGCAGTGCGGGTTGCGCCTGATTGAGTACAATCGAGCCTTCCTGGCCTTTCATGAGATCCGGGTGAAACAGTTGCAGTACGAAAAGCGCGCCTAAAGTGATGGTGACGGTTTGCGCGAAGATGAGCCAGAGTTTACGCATGAGCGGATGGAAGCGAGGTAAAGATGATGAATATAAAAGAATTAATCGATTATACCGGACAAATTCTGCAGCCTGAGCGCTTTCGCGATTATTGCCCCAATGGCCTGCAGGTGGAAGGCCGCCGTGAGGTGAGCACTATCGTCAGCGGTGTTACTGCAAGCATGGCGCTGCTCGAGGCTGCTCACGCGGCCGGTGCCGATGCGATCCTGGTGCATCATGGCTATTTCTGGCGCGGCGAAGAGCAGGCGGTGACCGGCATCAAGCGGGCCCGTTTGAAGTTTCTGCTCGAGCATGACATCAATCTGATCGCCTATCATCTGCCGCTGGATGCGCATGTCGAATTCGGTAACAACATTCAGCTTGGGCGCGTTATGGGAGTGCCGATTGATGGCTGGGGCGGAGAGCAGGGGCTGATTGCGCATGGCAGCCTGGGCGACGCAATGTCGTTACGCGCGCTGCAGGATCATCTGGGCCATGTCTTGCAAAGAGTGCCAATGACGGTAGGCGACCCG